>CAZBTB010000009.1:0-14287 GCA_964494605.1 uncultured Lachnospiraceae bacterium | reverse complement strand
TGGTGCTTACGGCGGTTATAAGCGCGGTAGATGACTATCAAGGGCTACTGAGAGCTTCGGTCGCTTCGGCAGGAAACGACCACAGGCTCGGAGCAAACGAAGCACCGCCGGCGATAATATCTATATACCTGGGCGATCAGTTAGGCGCGCTTGTCGACAGTATCGTAAAGGGAGAGAGCTACGTTCCCGTCAAAGCCGAAAAGGGCAGCATAGGCGTGCCCGAAAGTCCCATTTTCCCCAAGGACGCGACGGACAGAAACCGCACGTCGCCCTTTGCGTTTACGGGCAACAAGTTTGAATTCCGTATGCTCGGCTCGCAGGCGAACGTTGCCGACCCCAATATCGTTCTGAACACTATCGTTGCGGACGCGTTTGCCGCATTTGCCGGCGAGCTCGAGAAAGCCAAGGATATCGAAGCGACGGCGAACGGAATCGTGGAGCGCGAGCTGAAGGCGCATTACCGTATTATCTTCAATCTCGACGGTTACGGTCCCGATTGGGAACCCGAGGCGGCGAAAAGAGGATTGCTTAACAATAAGAACACCGCCGACGCCGTACCCGTTTGCTTCGAAAAGAAGAATATCGACGTATTTGTGAGAAACGGCGTTTATACCAAACAGGAAGCGATTGCGCGCGGCGAGGTTGCGCTCGAGAATTACGTCAAGACGATAAATATCGAGGCGCTTACCATGCTCGATATGGCTACGCAGGATATTATTCCCGCCGTGTCCGACTACATAGCAAAGTTGGGCAACAATCTGGCGGCGAAAAAGTCGGTTGTGAGCGGCGCAGTCGGTCTAATGGAAACTACGCTTATTACCGAGCTTTCCGAGCTTAACGACAGACTGTTTACGGCTGTGCGCAAGCTCGAAAGCGATTTGGCGAAAATAGACAAAGAGAACGTAAAAGCCGCGTCGCAGGCTATGGCGCACACGATTATTCCCGATATGGACGAGGTGCGCGCTGCCTCCGACGAAGCCGAAAAGCTTACGGCGAGCGAGTATTGGCCGTACCCGTCTTACAGCGATATGCTGTACAGAGTGAAATAAACCTTCGGCTTTCGGGACGGGGTTAAAAAAGGAAAGCAAGTATGTTTAAGAGTGAATTGAGCGGTTCGCCGATTGAGGGCGAAATAAGGATTCCGTCGGGCTGTGCGGTAAGCGCGATTATAGACCGAAGCGGAAAGACTATGACGGGCGAAAAAATAATACGCTCGATAGCGACCATGCACGACAGGTCGAACGGGTTGGGCGGCGGATTTGCCGGCTACGGGATATATCCCGACTATAAGGATTTTTATGCCTTTCACCTGTTCTACAACGATTTTCAGGCGCGTAAGGAAACCGAAGATTTTCTTCACCGTCACTTTGAAATCGTGTACTCGTCGGAAATGAAAACTCGCAAAACCAAAGGCGTAACCAACGTGCCCATAATCTACCGCTATTTCCTGTGCCCTCTGTCCAAAAAGCTAAATAATTCGCTTATGGACGAGGAGCAGTACGTGGTAAGATGCGTAAACAAAATAAACGCAGAAATAGACGGTTCGTTCGTTTTTTCCAGCGGGAAAAACATGGGCATTTTCAAGGGCGTCGGTTATCCCGAGGACATCGGCAGGTTTTATCTCTTGGATGAGGAATATAAAGGCTATGCCTGGACGGCGCACGGCAGGTATCCGACAAATACGCCCGGTTGGTGGGGCGGGGCGCATCCGTTCGGATTACTCGATTATTCGGTCGTGCATAACGGCGAAATTTCGTCATACGACGCCAACAGACGCTATATCGAAATGTTCGGCTACAAGTGCACGCTGCAAACCGATACCGAGGTAATTACCTACATAATCGATTATCTTATCCGCGTCAAAAAGCTGACTTTGCAGGAAATAGCAAAAGTAATTTCGGCTTCCTTTTGGACTACGATAGAGGAAAAGAGCGAGGAAGAAAAACGACAGGAAACGTTTTTGAGAAAGGCGTTCCCGTCGCTGTTGATCAACGGACCTTTTTCCATTGTTTTCGGGTTCAACGGCGGGATAATGGCGTTAAACGACAGACTCAAACTGCGCTCTATGGTGTGTGCGGAAAAGGGCGATATGGCTTATATTTCTTCGGAGGAGTGCGGCATACGCGTGATTCAACCCGAGTTGGATAAGATTTTTGCGCCCGCGGGCGGTCAGCCCGTTATTTATACGCTTAATCAAGGAGGTAACGCATAAATGGATACTTTTATTCCCAACGAGTATGAAGTTGTGCGTTCTGCCGAGCTATGCACGGGTTGCGGATTATGCGTAAAGCAGTGTGCCAACGGAGTGCATTATTATAACGAGAAATCGGGCAGATTGGTTGCCGACAGCACAAAATGCGTAAATTGCCACAGGTGCGTCTGCTTTTGTCCCACGCACGCGATTAAAATCGTGAAGTCGGACAACACGTACAGACAAAACGCCAACTGGTCGGTACAGACTATGAACGAGGTGTATAGACAAGCAAACTCGGGCGGCGTTCTGCTTTCGTCCATGGGCAATCCCTACGACTACCCGAAATACTTCGATAAAATCTTAGTAAACGCTTCTCAGGTAACCAACCCGTCCATTGATCCGCTGAGAGAGCCTATGGAAACAACCGTATACTTAGGCAAAAAGGATGCGGAAATCAAACGTGACAGCCAAGGCAGACTTGTCGATACTCTTGCTCCGCAGTTAAAGCTCAATATGCCCATTATGTTCTCGGCAATGAGCTACGGTTCTATTTCCTACAACGCTCACGAGAGTCTGGCAAGAGCGGCGGAAGAGCTGGGAATATTCTATAATACCGGCGAAGGCGGACTGCATAAGGATTTTTACAAATACGGAAACAACACGATAGTACAGGTCGCTTCGGGCAGATTCGGAGTTCATGCCGATTATCTTACGAGCGCGGCGGCGATAGAGATTAAAATGGGTCAGGGCGCAAAGCCGGGTATCGGCGGACATTTGCCCGGTATGAAAATATCGGACGACGTTTCGAAAACGCGTATGATTCCCAAGGGCGTAGACGCTATTTCGCCCGCGCCGCACCACGACATCTATTCGATCGAGGATATGCGTCAGCTCATTTATACGATTAAAGAGGCTACCGATTATAAAAAGCCGATTATCGTTAAAATCGCCGCGGTGCATAACGTTGCCGCTATTGCATCGGGCGTTGCGCGCTCGGGCGCGGACATTATCGCAATCGACGGTTTCCGCGGCGGCACGGGAGCCGCACCCGCGAGAATACGCGACAACGTAGGTATTCCCATAGAGCTTGCACTCGCCCGCGTAGACGAAAGACTGAGGCAAGAAGGGATACGCGACAGCGTTTCGGTTGTGGTAGGCGGTTCGATCCGCTCGAGCGCGGACGTCGTAAAAGCAATAGCGCTCGGCGCCGATGCGTGCTATATAGGAACGGCGGCGCTGTTATCGCTCGGCTGTCATCTTTGCAGAAGCTGCCATACGGGTAAGTGTAATTGGGGTATTGCAACGCAACGCCCCGAGCTTGTAGAGAGGCTTAACCCCGAAGTAGGTTATAAGCGCCTTGTAAATCTCGTTACGGCTTGGAATCACGAGATAAAAGAAATGATGGGCGGAATGGGACTTAATTCCATAGAAGCGCTTAAAGGCAACCGTTTAATGTTGCGCGGCGTCGGGCTCAACGAAACCGAATTGAAAGTGCTGGGTATTCGTCATGCCGGCGAAGACATGTGAGGAGTGATTTATGATAATTGACATTGATGAAACCGCCGACTTTAAAACGCTTAATAAAAATATCCGCGACTCGAAGGATAACAGTATTACAATAAACGGCTGCATGGGGCAGCGGTATATCGGAACGGGGATTTCCGACAAGGAAATTGTTGTTAACGGCACACCCGGTAATGCGCTCGGCGCGTATCTTAACGGCGGCAAAATAACCGTTAACGGCAACGCTCAGGACGCGACGGGCGATACAATGAATTGCGGCACGATAGTCATTCACGGCAATGCAGGCGACGCGACGGGCTATGCCATGCGCGGCGGTAAGATATATATTCAAGGGAGTACGGGTTACCGCGCGGGCATCCACATGAAAGCGTATATGGATTTAAAGCCGGTAATAGTAGTCGGCGGAAGAGCGGGGTCTTTTCTGGGCGAATATCAGGCGGGCGGAATTATCGTCGTGCTCGGTCAAAACAATGACGGACTGCCGATAATAAATAATTTCTGCGGAACGGGTATGCACGGCGGCAAGATTTATTTGCGCTGTAATGCTTTGCCGCGTAAAATTCCCGAGCAGGTGCGCGTGGATAAAGTGAGCGGACGCGACGACACCGAGCTTGCGGAAATAATAAAAGACTATTGTAATCATTTTGAAAATGCGAACCCGGATGAGCTCCTTGCTTGCGATTTCCACGTTCTCACTCCGAACAGCGAAAATCCGTATAAGCGAATGTATACCGATAACTGAGCTTGCCAAAACAATTACTTTTTCCGTAAGCAGAGAATTTCATATTTGGAATTCTCTGCTTAATATATAATTGAATTTTTCGATTGTTTGTGATATAATGCGATTGTAAGATTCGATGTAAGCAAAATATTTACGGAGAAGGCGGTAATGGAAAGGGACGAGTTTTTCAAATACAATTTTTTGCAGGGGAGCAAGGTTGTAGACATATACCCGACGCAGTACGGTTGGCAAAGGGTGCGCGGAACCAAAAACCGGAACACCTTAAGGGACGGTTACGTTTTGCACGTGATTTTAAGCGGGAAAGGGACCGTACATTGCAAAAAAGAAAAATACGAGCTCGGGAGAAACGATGCGTTTCTGATCCGCCCCGGTCAAGCGGTATCGTATTACGGCTCGGAGGAAGACCCGTGGGAATACATGTGGGTAGGTTTTAACGGGAAGGACATGGATACGTATTTCGGAACAAAAAACGTGTTCAGAGTTTCCGATGTCGAAAAACTGAAAAAAATTCTCAAGCCTCTGTTTTTGCCGCATTTCGAATTAAAGAAAAACAAGCTGTTGATAGTTTCGACCGTGTTCGGATTCCTGAACGAATTTTTACAGCAAACCAAAGAAGAGAACGACGACAACCAAATCGGAGACGAATTAGTCAGTCAAGCCGTTTATTATATAGGTAAAAACTATATGAAAGATATTACGGTTGAGTCTATATGCGACTATCTTCACGTAAGCCGTGCACATCTATTTAAAAAGTTCAAAAAAGAACTGGATAAATCGCCGCAAGAGTATTTAATCGACTTCAGGATGGCGCTTGCCAAAGAATTGATAGAAAATACCGATTTGCGGTTCAATATGGTTGCAATCGGAGTGGGGTATTTCGATTACGAGCATTTTTGCAAAACTTTTATCAAACACTACGGCATGACGCCTAAGCAACATCGACTCAGCCACAAAATACTCGAATAGACGAATATTCGCCGATAAAACAATCGCAAAATAATATTGCGGTTGTTTTTTATTATACTTTGCGGTCAGGTCGGCGAAGAAACTGCCCAATGAAATGGAAACATAAACACAGTAAAAAGAAACATTTCACCATTGAGTTAGAACTGCATATATGGTAAAATTAATATTGATTGAGGAGACGGGTTATATACGGAAACATCGGCACAATTAAAATTTAAGTAAATTATATGATATTGCGTTAAAATGCTTGACGGGGGGGGGGGAATATGGTATTATTTATTTACAAACACTTAATTGGTATGAGTTTGTGTCGAAATTGTCAAATAGATTATTGGGTTATTCCCTTTTTAACTGTAAAAGGTTTATTATATAGGCAAGGAAGCATTATCAGGTAAAAAAATAAATCGGAGAATGAGGTATGCTCGGATACGACGGTAGCAATAAATCGATTTTACCCAGACGGAAGAAAGCGGGACTGACTAAGGCAAAATTGGGTACGTGGGCGTTTGCCTACGGTATGCTTGCTTTGCCCATAGCTTACTTTTTCGTGTTTTACGTGTACGTAAACTTCAACAGCATAGCGCTGGCGTTCAAAAGTCCGTCCACGGGAGAGCTGACGTTTAATAATTTCGCGTACGTCATAAGAGAGCTTACGCATTCCGGGGGAACGTCGCTGTTTACCGTATTTAAAAATACAATGAGCTTTTGGCTGCTCGGTTGGGTAATGATGCCGATAAACATTGTTGTCAGCTTTATTCTGTATAAGCAAATACGCGGCTACAAATTTTTCCAGACGGTGTTCTATCTTCCGACAATCATAAGTGCGGTAGTCTGGATGACGGCTTACAAAAACTTTATACTGCCCGAGGGACCGCTTTGCAGAGTGCTCGTAAGCTTAGGGATTTTCAAAGAGGGAGCGGTTCCCGAACTACTTGCGGACTCGCAGTACGCGCTGGGGTCGATTATGGCGTCGTCCGTTTGGTTGGGTATTCCGGCGAACATGCTGATTTATTGCGGTTCGCTGTGCAGAATACCGCACGACATTATCGAAGCGGCGCGGCTTGACGGCGTCGGGTTTTGGCGTGAGATACGTTACATAACCATTCCCATGCTTGGACCTTTGCTGTCTACGCAAATATTGTTGCGTTTTACTTCCATTCTCAGCTCGTCGGGAAACGTGCTGTTACTTACCGGCGGCAGGTACAACACGTCGACTTTAAGCTATTGGCTGTACGAACAGGTGGTCGTAAACGATCAGGTAAACATTCCGTCGGCAATGGGACTTCTTATGACGCTGGTAACCGTTCCGCTTGTCATTATGTCGCGTGTGCTGACCAAAAAGATCGAAAATATAGAGTACTGAGGTGGGCGGAAAAATGGCTAAACAGGATAAGCTCAGAACAATCAAGGGGCGCGGCGAAAAAATACTGTTCAATATTTTTTTCGTGTTGTTTATATTGTATACCGTAACGCTTTTGTATCCAATCGTATGGATGTTCCTTTCGTCGCTTAAGGGCAGTATGGAATATGAAATCGGCAGTCCGTTCGCGTTGCCGCAGAAATGGGAATTCGACAATTACTTAGAATGCTTCAAAACGCTAAAGGTTCGCGATACGGGCTATATCGGAATGGTGTGGAACAGTATCTGGATGGCATCGTTATCTATAGGTCTCGGTATTTTTACTTCAAGCGCGGTTTGTTACGTAGTTGCCAAGATACAGTTTCCCGGCAGAAAACTTATCTACGGAATCGTAGTATTACAAATGCTGATTCCGGTTTACGGCAGTATGGCGTCGTCGCTCGTATTGCAAAAACAGCTCGGAACGTACGACACTCCCGTTCAGGTAGTTATAAGCGCGTTTGCGGTGGGCGGGGCGAAGTTTTTGATATTGTATGCGTTTTTCAAAGGCATATCGTGGGAGTACGCCGAAGCGGCAAAGATAGACGGGGCGTCCAACATGACGATATTCTTAAAAATCATGTTTCCTCAGGCTATCGCTCCCATACTTACGTTTGCGCTCGGCGACTTTATAGGGAGCTGGAACGATTACATGACTGCGCTTATCTATATGCCGAGTTATCCCACGATCGCGACGGGACTTTATAAATACGAGTCCGCAATGATACGCTCGATTGACTATCCCGTGTATTTCTGCGGCGTTATCCTTTCGGCAATTCCCGCATTGTCCATATTCATGGCGTTCAGAGACACGTTTATGTCCAGCTTGAGCATGGGCGGATTAAAGGGTTAAAAACAAATAAAATCATAGGAGAACAGAAGTGATGAAAATGAAAAAGTTGGTTTGTCTGTTTGCGGCGCTCATTATGGCGAGCTGTTCGGTTGCGTGCAACAACAAGGTCGACGATTCCGATACGACGCTCGAAATAGCGTTTCTGGATGCGGGCTACGGCTATTCGTTCATTGAAAAAATGGGCGAGAAGTTCGAAGCCGCTCACCCCGGTGTAGACGTCGTTTTATCAAAGTCGTCCGATATAGATCCGGGTGATCTCCTAGTGGCAGGACCTACGGGCAATACGGTAGACCTGTTTATTTCGGGCGCAAACTTCAACGGTTATGCAAAGAAGGGCGCTAATATGCTTAAAGGCTACGATAGTGTTTTGGAGCCCATCGACGAAGTAATGGACGCGGAAGTGAACGGCATTAAGATAGTCGACAGCTTCGAGGACGGTTATAAACCCAATAAGGTAAACGGACACTATTACAGCTTTACGTGGGCGCGCGGAATGACGGAACTCGTGTACAATCAGACTACTTTAGCAAAAAAAGGATATAAAGTTCCAAATACTACGCTCGAATTTCAAAGCCTGTGCGCCGATATAAAAGGGAACGGTCAGATACCGTTTGTGTTTTCGGCTGCCACCGGTTATTGGACATATCTCGTTAACATCTGGTATATGCAGTATCAAGGCGTGCAGGGCATGTACGATTTGTTTGCGGGCATAGACAACGGCGCTTACAGCCGCGACGTTCTGTTGCAAAAGGGCAGACTCGTATCGCTTCAAACGCTGGACAGTCTTATAAACGATACGAAGGGAAACAATCACGGCAGCGTTAATTCCCTGACGTTTACGCAGTCGCAGGCAAGGTTTTTGGCGGGCGAGGGTCTGATGATGGTCAACGGCGATTGGCTGGAAAACGAAATGAAAAGAGTAGCCAACCAAGCGGAACAGCATTACGAGTTCGAAATGATAAAAACTCCTATCGTGAGCGAGATTATCGATCAGTGCGATACGATTAACGACGATGAAACTTTAAGTAAAGTTATCGATTATATCGACGGAACGAAAACGGACAAAGCGGGGATCGAAAACGTTTCCGATAAGGATATAGCGCGTATAACCGAAGCGCGCAACTGCCGCTATACTATAGGCTTTAACCATAGCGTCGGTATTCCCGTTTACGCTACGGCTAAGGACTTGGCTAAAGAGTTTCTCAAGTTTATGGCGACCGACGAAGCGCAAGCTATTTACATGAAGGAAACGTCGGGCAACATGTTGCCGTTCGCGTATGATATGGACGCTCATCCCGAGACCCGGAGCGCGATGAGCAAATACAGTCAATCCATATACGATTTATCGAGAAACGCGATTTATTACGGCGGAAACGAAAATGCGCTGTCGGGGTTCAGCGTTTGGAACGGCGGGCGCGAAAATCCCGAAACTTTTTTCACCGCCAAGAATCCCGTGGACAGAAAAACCCCGCAGCAGCTTTGCGACGAAGAGTACGAGTTCTGGGCGGGCGAACGTTGGAATCAGGTTCTTGCCGCGTCGGGCGTGCTTTAATCGGTAATTAAGGAGAGTCAAAATGAAAAAGATATTGACTGCTATATTGTTATGTATAGCCGTTTTCGGAACGGTGGTTTTGGGGACGGGGTGCGAAAACAAGCAGCAAACCGAGACCGCTTTGAAAATTCGGTCGAAAGAAAACACCGTCAGGATTTTGCAGGATAAGGAATATGCCGATGCGGATATGGGCGGTGCGGAGCTTTCGATTTCGGCGGTAAGAAACGAACGGGAAAGCGCTCAGCTTATTTTTACGCCCGAAAGCGCGGTCGACGGTTATACGCTCGAAACGTCGGACTTAAAAAGCGCCGACGGCAAAACGCTCGAAAAGAAAAACATTTCGGTCTACCACCAAATGTACTTACCCGTAGAGACGGTTTCGTCGGGATATTCTACGGGGCTGGGGAATTATCCCGATCCGCTTTTGCCGCTCGACGTTGCGAATAAATACGGCGAAACGAAGGTTGCGGCAGGGCAGAACCAAGGCGTAACCGTCATAGCGGATATTCCCGAAGGGCAGGCTGCGGGAGTTTATACGGGCGAGTTTACGCTCAAGGTAAACGGCGAGGATAAAGGACACGGCGTTCCCGTTACGGTAACGGTGCTTGATTATACGCTTACCGACGTTACCACGGCAAAGAGTTGTTTCTTGCTTTCGCGGCATTATATGGGAGTTTACGGCGACAGTACTCTTGAAAATTACTCACGCTACTATGAATTTCTCGTAAGCCACAGACTTATGCCCATGTATTTGCCCGTGCTCAAAGATCCTTTTGCCGTATTTACCGACGAGGATTTCAAAGAGTATGCCGATGCCGTTGCAGAATATGCAAAACGTGAAGAAATATCCTCTATGGCTTTGTTGTATTCGACGGAATACAGCGCGAAATACGACGGGCAGGACGTCAAATGGAGTACGGTTAAAGACGTTGTCCGCGCGGTTGCCGAGAAATCTGTTTCAACCGGTGTAAACGCGGCTAAGAAATGTTATTTCTATTTCGGTTCGATTACGGACGAAGCGGCGATGGGCGGCAAGCAGGATTTGGCGACGCGTATATGCAACGAATACGAAGAAGTTATCAATGCCGTTGCCGACGAGCTCGAAGCCGACGCAAGTATATCGGGAGATATAAAAGCCGAGGTTATTGCGTCGGTTCGCGAAATACCCTGTATTCAGACCGACAGATATAACGCAAGAATGTACAACGACGGCAACGGAGTTAGGAATTGGTGTCCTACGTTCGACGACCTCAATACGCCCGAAAAGCGCGCTAAATACGCCGAGCTTGCTCAAACCGAAGAACAGTGGTGGTACGGCTGTATCGGACCGAACAATCCTTTTCCAACGTATCAGATAGACGATAATCTTATTTCTTCGCGCGTCGTGAGCTGGATGCAAAAGGACTATAAGCTGTCGGGCAATTTATATTGGGAAACCGTTTATTGGAAAGACGGAAAAACGAACTATAAGAAGGACGTTTACCACGACAATCCGATGAACTTCCCCGGAGATAACGGCGACGGCACGCTTTTATACCCCGGCGACCCTTACGGAATCGACGGACCCGTAAGCTCGATAAGGCTGGAGAGCATTGCCGACGGCATGGAAGAATACGAGATTCTTGCAGGTATAGAAAACGATTATGCCGAGGCGGGCTTGGACAGCGACGTCATTTTGCAGGCGTTTTACGCTAAATTGTACGCAGACGCTATGATGAAAGCTACGGGCGAAGAGTTTATGCCTGTTCGCAAAAACATGTACGAAGTAGCGGCTTTGGCGAGAAATTACGGCACGTTTATAAAGGCTGTCAATCTCGGCGCCGTTAAAACCGCTTATACGGTCGTTGCTGCCGAAAACGTAACGCTTTCGGTAAACGGCGAAACGCTTAGCGGCAGTGCGTCGGGAATCGACGGATATAAAGAATACGTGATCGAAGTCAATATGACGGCGGCGGATAACCGCTTTAAGCTTACGGCGCAAAAAGACGGAAAGTCGATAACTCTCGACATCGATCTGGGCGGCAAGAAAACGCTTATATGCGATTTCGAGGG
This sequence comes from uncultured Lachnospiraceae bacterium, assembly GCA_964494605.1. Lineage (GTDB taxonomy): Bacteria > Bacillota > Clostridia > Christensenellales > Pumilibacteraceae > UBA10677. Next base: position 3,005 of record CAZBTB010000009.1, on the reverse strand, counting down.
CGAAAACGGACTCAACGGCATAACCGCAGACGGCGGAGAAGTAAGCCTTGTTTCGGGTGCGGACTTCGGTTTCGGAAGTCAGGTTCTCAAAGCCGAGTTCTCGGGCGGAATGGGCGTTGCGCAATTTATCTATATAGTCAACGACGGAGTCAAGAGCTTATCCTCGGCAACGGGCATTACGCTTACGGTAAGAGCGGAAGAGGATGTGGCGCTTCAGATTTTCGTGTCCGTAAAGGGCAAGCCCGTTATGATTCCGATCGGCAGCGTATCGGTTAAAGCGGGCAAGCAAACGTTGGAAATCACGGGACTCGACAAGATCAATATCGGCGAAGTAGAACGGTTGGCGTTGCAGTTCGGCAGTCGCGGCGACGACGGAAGAGTCGTGTATATCGACGATATAACCATTCAGGAATAAGGAGGCGATTATGAGATTTAAAAGATTCGTTTGTTCGGTGATTGTATTCTTGTTAATAGGCAGCTGTGTTGCCTGCGGCGGCACAAGCGCCGAAACGCCTGCCGATTTGCCCGAAGGTTACACCCGTCTTTGCGGATTCGAATCATACGGCGAGTTTATGGCGGTCACACAGAACGGTTATTTCGGTAAGTACAGCTTAAACGATGACGCAGCGTACGTTAAGAGCGGTAAATCGTCGGTTAAGCTGGAAGTTAGCGGAAGCGGTTACGGAACCGATAAGCCGGGACTTGCGATCAAGCCGAACATGATAACGGACGGCAGAGAAGATTTTTCGGGCGCGGAGAGATTGACTTTCGATATATACAACGCGCAGAATACGACCGAGAATTGCTATTTCTCCACAAAACTCGCAACGGGCGGAGATTCGCTTGCGACTAAAGAAATGACGTATACTCTCGCGCCCAACGCCTGGACGAGATGCGTTTACGATTTCGATTACGAAACGATGTCTCTTATTTACGATTTTTCCGAGTGCACTCAATTATTGCTCAGCTTCGACGGAGTGAAAGCGGGTGAAAAAAAGCCCGTATTTTATCTCGACGATATTCTGCTCAAAGAAACGCAAGAGGTGCGTAAATCGTTTGAAATAGAGCTTGATGAAAACGAGATTTGCGATTTTGAGAAGGACTACCAAGAGTATATAACTTATGTAGCGGGTTACGGGGCTTACAAGGATTACATACCCCGAATCTCGATGAACACCGACGCGCGCTTTGTTTCCCGCGGCAGCAAGTCGCTTAAGCTTCATATTCCGCACGGCTCCAAAAACGGATCGTGCTGGGTGCGTCTTATGTTTGCCGACAGCCTTATACAAAAACTGAATTTCCCGTCGCTTGACGAAAGCTACGATATAGTGTTCGATTTATATAACGACAGCGACAGCGCCTTTCACGTTGAGGGCACGCTGAGAGGGGAAGGGGGAATGAACTACGGCATTAACTTTGCGCCTCCCGCAAGAACTTGGAAAGAATGCAGATTATCGCTTTCGGCGCTCATACAAAAGTTCCCGCCAAAAAAAGAGGGCGATCCCACGGCACTCGAGCGTATCGGATCTTTCGAGATAACGTACGGGGATTTTGTGGGAAGCAGTCCTGCGGACGATAAGGATTTGTATATAGACAATATCCGCTTAGAGAAGAAAGAAAACAATTAATATAAGAGGTGAAGAAAGATGAGAAAGAAGTTTTTTGTTTTGTTAATCGCGCTCGTTGCACTTTCGGCTTTGTTTGTCGGCTGTGACAACAGTGAAAAAACAACCGAAGAACAGGCTCTTAAAGAGCTTAACGGTTTCGACGTGATTGCTTCCGCGGATGCGGAAATGGGCGAAATGTTTAACGTTTTGCCCGTGGTGGCGTTCGGCGCCGACGGCAAAGAGTACACGGCCGTCGTAAAAGTAACGTTAGGCGGCGAGGAAGTCGCCGTCAATAACGGCTCGTTTACGGTAACGTCGGGTGAGCACTATACCGTAAGCTATACTATCGAGTACAAGGGCTTTACGTTTACCAAATCGACTACGGTTAAGCCTGCCGACACGGTTAAGCCTATAGTTTCGGTAAAGAGCGACTATAAGAAAAACCCCGTCGGGCAGGAAATGACTCTGCCCGAGTTCTCCGCCACCGACAGCGGCAGCGGCGTGGAAACGGTCGTCGTGGAAATCACCGACCCGAGCGGCGAAAAGAAAACCGCAGGGGAAGGTAACGTTTTCACTCCCGAAAAAGCGGGACGGTATTCAATGACCGTAACGGCAACCGACAAATTCGAAAACTCGGCTACTGCCGATTCCTATTTCTTCGCGGCAGGCGACCGCGCCGAATTCGACGTATTCGAGGATTTCGAGCAGGGCGTAGACGTTTCGTTCGTCGAAAGCTCCGAGTTGAATTTTACGATGGCTGAAAACGGCGACAATATGTATCTGGCGGCAAGCGTTGCCAGCATGTGGCCGAAATTTTCTATAGACGGCACGGGTTTGAGCTCGTATATGGAAAAGGGCTATTCGGCGTTTTCGTTTTCGGTTTGGGGCGACAACGCGCAGCCCGTTACCGTGTACCTTCAAACGGGTAAGACGGAAAACGGCGGCGTAAAGGGCGGCTATTATAGTGCGGTTTTGCCGGACAGAGAAAATAAAGTCCGTATTCCAGCCGACAGTCTTGCCGAGATTCTTAACGCCAACGACGGAAAGCTTATCGTGCATTTTATAAACGACCCGCTGCAGACGTTTAACCTTTGTATTGATAATTTCTGCGGTGAATTTACGGGCTTGACGGTTATATCGGACGACGGCGAGTATTCGCCTGCCGACAATCTCCCCCAAGGGATATCTTCGGACGATGTCGACGGCTTTAAGCTGTATGACGAGTCGGGTAACACGGTTGCAAGCGGCGGCGCGGACGACTTGTTCTCCTTCGACGGGAAAGGCTTGTACACGCTCGAGCTGACTCTTAATGACGGCGGGTCGGTGAGATTCGCCCACACCGTCGGCATAAAAGCAAGCGCGTCTCCGTCAGTCGGCTATCCCGAACTCCTTGTGCCT
>CAZBTB010000008.1:0-14341 GCA_964494605.1 uncultured Lachnospiraceae bacterium | reverse complement strand
AGTTGCCGTTTAAGTGGACGAAAGGACCTACCTCCGTGCGCTTGCCGATAAAGCTCCTTACCGCGTATGTATTTTCCACCGACGCGCCCTCGTCGATAACGCAGTCGGTCAAAACGTTGTTGCTGCCTATCCTTGCGCCCTTTTTGATCTTGGTTTTGCCGCGGACAACATTGTTGCCGCCCACCGTTACGCCCGACTCGATACTCACGTCACAGCCGATTATCGTCCCCGACAGGTCGGTAAAATACACGCCTTGTCCCATGTGGTAATCGAGAATGCGGTTTTTCAATATATCGGTGATAAGTCCCACCTGCTTGTAGCTGAACGCGGTGATAAAGTCCTCTTCGTCGAAATAGAACGTATTTTCGGTGTAAATCTTATCGATGTTCTGCAGATAAGCGCACTGGAAAACATAACCGCGCGTCATCTTGAGCACGGTCTTGCCACTGTTGTAAGCCTCATCGACAGCCGCGGCAACAGTGCGTTTTGTAATCAGCGGCGTGTCCGAGAACAGCACCACAATATAATCGCAGTCGGGTTTGATAAAAGGCTTGACAAGCTGCGGGAGCTCGAGCGATTTATCGTAATCGGTTATAGACGTGGGCGCGGAGCCTAACGCCAACCGAACCCACTCGAGCATCGTTTTATCCAAAATGCCGATACCCGAGGTATCGCCCATTTTGTCGTACGACGTCCTTAATATTAAACCGCAATAACTTTTACCCATAATACCTTTCTATTATATAACCTTTGCGCGAATTTTGTCAACACAAACCGCGCCGTTAAGCGAGCTTTATTTATTTTTATGTGGGAATTCGGTTATTCCGTCTCGGATTTTTCCTTCTTTCGCGGCTTTCTGTTTCTCCCTTACTCCCTTGAAAAACCCGCTCAGCTGCGCCGAACATTCCTTTTCGAGAATTCCGCCCACTACCTCGGCTCGGTGATTGAAACGCTTGTCCGTAACTAAATCCATTATCGAGCCGCAGCAGCCGAAACGCTTGTCGAAAGCTCCGAACACAATGCGGTCCACTCTCGAGTTTACTATCGCGCCCGCACACATTACGCACGGCTCCAAGGTGACGAACAGCGTACAGCCGCTCAGGTTTCTCCGCCCCAGCTTTTTGCCCGCTTTCTTTAGCGCCACTATCTCGGCGTGCGCGGTGGGGTCGAAATCCTTTTCGCGCGTGTTAAAGGATCTTGCCACTATTTTATCGTCGCAAACCACAATGCAACCGACCGGCACGTCGCCGTTCTTCTCGGCGCGGTCGGCTAGCTTTATACATAATCTCATGTACTTTTCGTAATCCATTTCAGATACTCCGTAACCAAAACAGGCAAATCGATATTTTTGTTTATTTCCTCTTGCGTCAATGCTTCGTCGGACAACGGGTGTCGGAAGCTGTCGGAAATTATTTCCAGTGTGAACGCGGGGATATTAAGCTTTTCGATACACCAATCCTTATATCCGCCCGCGCTGTCGGTAAAATCCGTACCCAACAAGTACCCGAGCTTTCTATTTAAAAACTCCGCCATTCGCCTGTCGCGTGTCTTAGCGGGTTCGAACTGGTGAAAAAACCAATACAGCTCCTGTCCCTTGGCGTGATAGCTTATTGTGCAATCGGGCATAACCTTTAGCGTAAAATCGCGTAACGCCGCAGTCTCCGCCGCCGAAAAAGGTTTAGCTCCGACGTAATTTTCTTTGCCTGCAGTCCATACGTTCTGTCTGCCCATACCCCACCGCGCGTCGAAATTGACGTTTAAGTCCACGCCCGAAACGTTAGCCTTCCACAGCGAAAAATCGGTACTTCCGTCGTTGAGCGCAATCAGCTCTTTGCGCATGTCGCCGAATGCGTCCGCGCCCGATTCAACCAGCACCGCCCCGTCGGGATTGACCATAGGGATAAAGTAGATTGTACCGTTAAAGTTCCGGCAATTAAGAGCGTACTTAGCCTGCTCTGTTACAAGCCGCGCGGTCAGGTTCTCGCGCGCGTGAATTGCGCCGGTAACTATTACCCTTTTGCCCTTGCCGCTGCCTATCTTAACGTACGGGATTTTTCTGCCGCACTCCGTTAAGCCTATAAACCCCGTTTCCGCGCCGCAGTTCCTTAACTCTTTAATGTCTTTCAACAACCGAGAATACGTATACATAATGATTATGTATGCACGCGCGTTTGTTGCGGTGAAGGACATTTTTCGATAGGTGGAGAGAAGAATGGTTTTTTAATCGGTGGAGATTCCTCACTTCGTTTCGGAATGACATTACATAGCATGGGCTATTTTTTGTCATTCCGAGCGAGCAAGGTTTACCTTGCGACGAGGAATCTCCACTTTTAAAAAACTACTTATGATAGGGTAATCCTGCGGTTATCGTAAAAGCGCGGTAAATCTGCTCGGTTAATATAAGCCGCATGAGTTGGTGAGGATAGGTTACGCGCCCGAACGACAGACGCAAATCGGCTTTTGCCCGTACACGCTCGTCAACTCCCGCACTTCCGCCGATAACGAAAGTAATCTCGGGCGCGGTCAAATACGTCCGCTCCATAAACTCGGCAAGCTCGGGACTACTAAGCTGTTTACCGCCGATGTCGCAAAGTACGACACAGCCCTTGAGCTTTTTTAAGATTGCATCGCTCTCGCGCCTGACCTCGCTGTCGCCGCACTCGTCGGGCAGCTCGTCGATTTTAAGCTCGGCAAACCTACCGATACGCTTGGCGTATTCGCGTATTCCGTCCGTAATGTACTGCTCTTTGATTTTGCCCACGCAAAGCACGGTGACTTTTTTCATCAAAGCCCCCAGTAAAGCGTACAGAACGTTGTAAGCACCGTTATTACGATTGCGCCGATATAGAACGCCCAGTCGCGCGCAACGGGTTTATACAGCATTTTGTCCTCTAAAGGAAGCTTGGGCTGCTCCACCGCTTCGCCGTCGACCGCGGTAATAACAATGCCGTCATTATGCTCGGCGGAAAGCTTTGCGCGCTCTTTCTTGGCTATGTGCACAATAAGATAAACAATGCCTACGGCTAACCCCAACGCCGCAAGCCAGATAAGAAAAGCGATACCGATGTTAGAAAACAAAAAGTTATCTACCGCATCTACAACAGTTTTAATCGGCGGTACGTACTCGGCATAATCGATACAAACGCTGATTGAGTTATTTATAAAGTGCACGAGCACCGCAGGAAAAATCGACTTGGTCTTAAGCACCAAGAACGCCATAAGCATACCGAAACAGAAAGTGTAGAAAACCTGGGTTATATTTTGGTGGAAAAGTCCGAACGCCAAACCGCAGATCACTATCGTCTGCCGCTCGGTGAATGAGCCGCGCATTACCGTCAGAAATCCGCCGCGGTTGGTAAATTCCTCGCAAAGTCCGGGTAGTACGCCGGTAAGAAATATCGAAAGTATAAACGTGCCCACGTTTACAACCTCGGGCGAGTCCGACGAGCCGGGCGTATAGCCGATAGAAAGCAGAATCACCAGCCAAATAAAAGAAACGCCTATTGTAACAATCAAACATAAAATGCCGAGCGGAATACATAACAGCATTATTTTGAGGTTGGGCTTGCGGACGTTGGAAAACCCGAGTACTTCTTTCGGGGTTTTATTCAATCTCAGCATGTAGATAAGGAAAGGCACCAACGCCAAGAATACGACCTGCATCAAAACCGTAAAGAGCGCGTCGAGCGCAAGGTCTGTTAGATATTCGCTGACAAGCGACGCGACTATACGCGCAATAAGCAAACCCGCCGCAACGCAGAACATTACGAAGCCGGTCGTTCTGAATTCTTTCTGTCTACTTAGTAATAAATCTTCCATAATACTCCACCTATGCCACTAAACCGCTTAAGTCGATTAAGCCGACAAGCAAAACCATGCCCCACATGAGCACGCATGCGCCCAATCCCAGGCACAGCAAAATAATATGCGTTTTTTTACCGAGGATAGCGTTGGGGCGGCGTTTTTCCTTTACGTCGAGCTCGTCCTCTTTATCCTCGAGATGTTGTAACTCAAGCGCTCTTTTTTCGTCGGCAAAGAAGCTTGCTTTTTTATCCTCTTGAATAACCTCGGGCTGTACCGTCTCTGCAAACGGCTCGGCGTTCTCCTCTTCCGAGGGTAAAACGGGTACAACGGGCGCAACCGCGTTTTTACCGAGAGCGAGAATAAGTCCGCCGCGGACCTCGCGTTCTTTCTTTAACATGAGTTTACCTATAAAGAAAACCGCAACGATACCGATAAGCGCAAGAACAACCGTTAAGATAACCGCAAGCGCGGTGTTATCGAACCCCAAGGCAATCGTCTCGCCCTCTTCGCTCGGGATAAACTCGAGTATCAGCGCAATAAGGTTGTTGCCCGAGTGCAGCAGCATGGAAGGCAAAACCGACTTTGAGCAAATCGCAAAGTATGCGCTCGTGCAGCCTAAGCAAAACTGATAAATCGTCTGTTCGGGGTTCATGTGCATGAGCGAGAACGCAAGTCCCGACAGTATTACAGCAGGAACGATTCCCGTCTTTTTGACAAGTCCGCCCAAGAGTGCGCCGCGGAACACGAGCTCCTCGCATATCGGCGCGAGTATCACCGTTACGAACGCGCCCAGAATTATATTGGCGGGGCCGCTGAAAGTCAGTGAGGAAGAAGAATGAAATCCGATTCTATCGAGCATGATCGCAAACCATTCGGCAGGCAGAATAAAGCAAACGATACACAGCGCGCTACTAAAGAACGCGATTACGAGCGTATACCACTTGACGCTTGCGACGGGGAACCCTAAGCTCAGTTTTTTCTTGCGCACCGTTAAGTATACGACCAAAAAGAAGGTAATCTGAATAAACGCCATAAGCACAAGGTTAAGCGTCATATTTGCATCGGCGCTTAAGTTTTGTCCGACTATGGAAATAATTATAGAACCGACAAGCTGAACGACCAGATCGGCTAATATCGCTTTAAAGTAAACGGCAACGCCGTCCGCCGCGGTGAGCGTTCTCATAATATCGCACCTCCTTGTGTCAAACTATTTCAAACAGACTACTCATACGGTCCGCATACGCAACTTCCAGTTTTACGTCTCTGCCCTCGGCTATACCGTTAGCAAGCAATAGGTTTTTGCAGGTTTCGAACGCAAGCTCGGGATAATTGTTTTCGCGGCTCAAGTGCGCAAGCACCACTTGCTTTACGCCGTGGCAGGCCAAGTACCTGACGCACTCGGCGCAAGCAAGGTTGGATAAATGCCCCTTGTCGGAAAGTATGCGCTTTTTTAAGAAAGGCGAGTAAGACGGATTGTGGTTGAGCAACTCCACGTCGTGATTGCTCTCCAAAACCATTAAATCGCTGTCCCCGAAAATATCGAGGAGCTTTTGCGGTACTTTGCCGATGTCGGTCGCGACCGTCACCTTTTTGCCGGCGCTGAGCAGGCTGTACCCGACGCACGGAACGTCGTGGCTGACCCTGAACGCCGACACCGTCACGTCGCCTATAAAGTAGTCTCCGCCCACCGGAACCAGAATATTCCCCGCGTCGCCCAGCTTTGCCGTAATCGACTCGTAGCAATCCTCGTGACAGTAAAGCTTGACGTCGGGGTGACGGCGCAAAAACGTTTCCACTCCGCCGATATGGTCGCTGTGGCAGTGCGTAAGAATAACCGTTATGCCGTCGGGCGTAACGCCGAGAGCCTTAAGGCACTTTTCGACACGGGCGGCGGGCAATCCCAAATCGACGAGAATCTTGCTGTTCTCGCCCGAAACGAATATACAATTTCCGGTACTTCCGCTGCCGAATACGCAAACCTTTAAGCTCATAACGCTTTAATTATACCAAAGCTGAAAAAAATAATCAAATCATTTTGCATTTAAAAAAGTTTTATGGTACAATATCCTTATGAAAATTCCGACATTCGAACAAATAGCAACAAAATTAGGCAATCTTATCAAGGACAGGCTTTGCTCCGTCGAACCCGAAACCGAGGAACTGCTGCGTAAAGCCGAACGGAGCGAAACGGGCGACGCGGCTAAATGGGCATTAGGCGCCATTATCAAAAACGCCGAGGTCGCGAAAAAACAGCACTGTTTTGCTTGTCAGGACTGCGGACTCGCGCTTGTTTTCGTAACGCTCGGCAACGAAGTAAAGCTTGACTTTAACCTGACCGACGCAATCAACGAGGGCGTAAGGCGCGGTTACCGCGACGCGAGAAAATCGGCGGCGCATCCGCTTACCCGTATCAACACGGGCGACAACACTCCTGCCGTCATACATACCGAGCTTGTCGAGGGCGACGCCTTAACGATCGAGTGGTTGGCTAAGGGAGCGGGTAGCGAAAACATGTCCGCCGTGTACATGCTCACTCCGTCAAAGGGCGAAGAAGGCATTATAAACAGCGTAGTCGACTGCGTAAAAAAAGCGGGCGCAAACCCCTGCCCGCCCATTGTTTTGGGCGTGGGCATAGGCGGAACCATGGACAAAGCCGCGGTTTTATCCAAGCGCGCACTGTTAAGAAAAACGGGCGAGCCGTCAAGCGACGAGCGCACCGCCAAGCTCGAGCAAGAAATACTGCGGCGCGTAAACGAGCTTAAAATCGGCGCGCAGGGCTTGGGCGGAGACACTACGTGTTTAGCCGTCGCGGCGGAAACCTTCCCCACGCATATAGGAATGCTGCCCGTTGCCGTAACCGTACAGTGCCACAGCGTGCGCCACGGCAAAATAGAGTTTTGAGGTGACTTATGAACGACTGTAAAAACATCACTCTGCCTCTTAATAAAGAAGAAATCAAATCCTTAAAAGCGGGCGACAGCGTTTTACTTTCGGGCGAGATTTACACGCTTCGCGATGCGGGACACAAGCGGCTTGTCGAAAGCATGAAAAACGGTAAGCCCGACTTTGACGTAACGAATAAGGCGATTTACTACTGCGGACCGACGCCCACGTTGGAGGGCGAAATAATCGGCTCGTGCGGTCCCACTACTTCCACCCGAATGGACGACTACACCCCCTACCTTATCGAACACGGTCTTACCGTCATGATAGGCAAAGGCAAGCGCAGTCAGGACGTAGTCGACGCCATGAAAGCTCACGGCGCGGTTTATTTCGCGGCGGTGGGCGGCGCGGGCGCGCTCTATAAATCGAGCGTGACAAAAAACGAGCCCGTCATGTACGACGACCTCGGCTGCGAGGCTATGCGCAAGCTCACGGTAAATAAAATGCCGCTTATCGTCGCTATCGACGCAAACGGCAATTCTGTATTGAAATAAATTCTAATCTTCAGTTTCGGCGCTTTTATCTTCTTCTGCCGCGGGGCTTTCTTCCGCGGCTTTTTTATTGTGTTCTTTGCGGTACAGAGTAAGCGTAATAAACAGTAGCGCGAACGCGACAAGCGACACGCCTAATGCAACTGCCACGGCAATTAGCCTTTTTGCAACAAATGGCGGCAATAAGGAAATAAGCAACAGCACTATTTCCGCAATCGATAAAAACACCATGGACATAACGCGCCGAGCCATCATTTTATCGGGAGCGTCGTCAGCGTCTTTCCACATTTTTTCCTTTTTACCGAACGGGTCGCCCTTTATCATATAACACAGCAAAAGCGGAATAGCGATGTTGCATGCGGCTATGATAATCAGCTCGATTATGTCGGGCGATTCGGCGAAATCCGCCGTCATAATCACTACGACCAACACGCCCGCGTTAGCCAATGCCGCAGCTATCAAAAAGATTTTCGCGAACAGTGAAACTATCCTTGCCCTTTTCATACCTCGGTCCTCTACTTCGTCGTGACGATAAAGCTTGCCCAAGCGGTTACGGTCACCTTCTCGCCGCAGTCGATAAAAAAGCTGTCGCCTGCCGAGTAAAGCTTTCCGTCGATTTCGGCTCTTCCGTCTATAAGACACAGCGCGATAAAGCTCTTTTGATCATATAAAGTCATCTCGCCTCTGACTTCGAGCTCGAAGCAGGTAAAGTACTCGCACCTTGTCAGAAGCCTCATCCTTCCGCCGCCGACGTCGCTCCAATCGCCGCTGTCCGTTCGGTCGGTAAAACGGCAGAAATCAATGACGTCCACGGCTTTGTTTACGTGGAGCTCGCGTTTGCGCCCGTCCGCTCCCACACGGTTATAATCGTACACACGGTACGTAACGTTGCTGTTTTGCTGAACCTCGCAAATAACGCAGCCCGCGCCGATCGCGTGCAGCGTGCCCGCTTCTATAAGATAGCAATCGCCTTTTTTGACGGGAATAAAGTTTAATAACTCCTCTACCGTTCCGTCCTCGACTTTGCGCAAAAACTCTTCTTTTTCGGTAGCGGTTTTAAACCCGCAGTAAATTCCCGCGCCCTCGTCTGCGGCGAGAATGTACCACATTTCGGTCTTGCCGTTGTCACCCTCTTTTTCAAGAGCATACTCGTCCGACGGGTGGACCTGTACGGACAGTTTTTCTTTGGCGTCGATGTACTTAATCAGCACGGGAAACTCCGAGCCGTCTTTATCCACCGCCGCGGGATTCGACTCAAGATAGTCCTTTAAGGAAACTTCTTCGCCCTCGATCATGCTCGCGCCGTCGGCGTGCACGGAAATCTCCCAGCTCTCGCCGATCCTTTTTCCGCCGTTGTCCCGCCCGAACATATCTTTGAGCTTAGTCCCGCCCCAAATGTAATCCTTTAACACGGGTACAAGTTTTTTCATATCCGCCTCCGCGAGAAATTACAGCTTAGGCTCGCTCAAAAACTCTGCGTAAACCTTGCCGTCCGTTCCGTCGGACTCGAAGACAATTATCTCGTTCTTGCCCGCCTTCAACACGGGAGCGGGAACGTAGAGCGTCTTTTGCGGCGAGGAAGTATTGAAATAGCGTCCGAGATTAAAGCCGTTGACGGTAACGAAACCTTTCTTGCCGCCCACGATTTCGACGAAGGTGTCGCAAGGCTTATCGATATTAAACTCCGCGCGCAAGAACGTCGGATTCTCCGTGTCGAGCTTTTCCTTTTCCGTAAACTTAAGCTTATCAAGGTCGTCCATGGGCAGGCAGTGCATTTCCCACCCGAACAGATACTGCTGATATCCGAATCTTGCGCCCGAAATTCCCTTGCGGTCGTAAATGTACGGACCGTAATTGACGCGTCCCATGTTTTCGACAAGCAACTGTAGTTTATTATCCTTTTTACCCAAGGTATTGACGGGGAAAGTGTGCTCGTGCTTCATGCGCTCGAGCGTCGCCGTTTTCTTGCCGTCCGTAAATACTATCGTGCGGTCGTGCATGTTTTCAAGCGTCAACGCCCATTCGATTTCGGGGCAGTTGCCGGTGTACAAGATGTAGCCGTAGCCCTGTCCGCACTCTTCCATGGTTTTCATATCGCTGGACTTAACCGTGTAACCGATATTTTCAAGATTTTCGAACAGGTCCGCTTTTTCGGTAAATTCAACCTTGCCGTAAGCCGCCTTTTCGCTTTCCTTCGCGGTAAGCTCGGGCACCGTATAACCGTACTTAACGAACATATCGCGCACCTTGTAATATGCCTCGGTGCGGTCGCCCGCCTCGGAAAGAAGCGCGCAGTAATCGTAGCTCGTTACCGTAGGCTCATACTTATCGAAATGATTGGCGCCGTTCATGAACCCGAAATTCGTGCCGCCGTGGAACATGTAGAAGTTAAAATTCCATCCGTTTTCGAAAAACGGCTCCAGATCGGTGCAAACGCTCTCCGCCGTGCGAGTGTGGTGCTCTTCGCCCCAATGGTCGAACCAGCCGCACCAGAACTCCGCGCACATAGCGGGTCTGCCGTTAATGTAACTCTCCGCGCCGCGAATACTCTTTTCGGGATCGGAGCCGAACGTCAGGAACGTAAGACACTCGGGGTGCGTGCCGCCGTCGAGCATATATTTATTGGTACCGTCCGCGGTGAACAACAGACAATCGAGCCCGTTTTTCTTGTACTCGCGGTACAGCTTGTCAATGTAAACGTGATCGTTGCCGTAGCTCCCGTACTCGTTTTCCACCTGCATCATTATGACGTTTCCGCCGTTCGTGATAAGCTTGGGGCGCACGACGTCGGCAATCTTGGCTATGTAGCGCGCGAGTATCGAAAAATACGGCTCGCTGTCGCAACGGAGCTTCAAACCGTTTTTTGCGAACATCCAGAAAGGAAAACCGCCCGCTTCCCACTCGGCGCAAATATACGGACCCGGACGGACTATCGCGTAAAGCCCCAAAGCCGCCGCCTCGTCAAGAAACGCCGCCAAATCCAAATTTCCCGTAAAGTCGAACACTCCTTCTTTCTTTTCGTGCAGATTCCACGCAACGTACGTCTCCACAGTGTTAAAGCCGCATTCTTTAAGCTTAAGCAGTCTGTCATGCCAAAGCTCGCGCGGAACTCTGAAATAATGGATCGCACCCGAAAAAACGGGAAACTCTTTCCCGCTCAAATAGAACTTGTCGCCCTTATAAGTAAAAGTAGCCATAAAACAACCTCGATTAAATCAATGAAACTATTGTAACATATCTTTTACGATTTAACAAGCGAATTCGGCGAATAAAGTAATAACAAAAGCGGAGACAAAAGCTTTCGTTCCGTCTCCGCTTAACGATTGGATTAATTACGCCTTGAGCTTTCGTATAAACCCGCGGACAAATTCGCCGTCGGCGAAATTTTTCGTCACTTCGGTAAAGTCGACCGACTTTAGCTTTCCTACGGTGTTGCCGTTATTTATGCCTATTTTTTCGAGTAGCTCGATAAAACCGTATTCCTTGTTGTCAAACCCGACGGCGAACGGCTCGCGACCAGAAACGTCTATCGCCTTGTTGTTTATAAAAACCATATTGGGTAGCGTCGTGTAGTAGAACGCATTGCACACGATAGGTAAGCCATCCTGAATAAACACGTTGCCCTCGAACGCCGCCTGCATATGATTTTCCGACCGCGTGAATAGGATCGAACCGCAGGCGTAGTAATTATCGCGCTTTACTCCGCCGAAAGCAAAGACGTTATCTTTTAGGATATTCATTCTGCCGAAATGCAGGTGATAGCTTTCGCTTTGCGTATTGTAAACGACGTTATTTCTCAAAGTTATATACGACGAACCTTCGTCGGTGTACAGTCCGAAAGCGCCGTAGTGTTTGCAAAAGACGTCGTGAATGACGTTTTCCTCTATGACCGTACCCTTTTGCTTGCCGAGAGTGTACACGCCGCCCATATCCGACATGATTCCGCCCGTGCCGATGTTGTAAATGTGGTTGCCGCGCACCGTGATTCCGCGTGTAACGCTGTCACGGTAGCCCCACACCCAGCCGAGCGAAACGCCCGAATACGTCAAGTCGTGTATCTCGTTGTATGAAATCTCGTCGTCGTGCGAGTGCATTAAAAGTATTCCGCACCCTGCCGCATGAAGCTGACCGAGGTCATGAATTTTATTGCGCGTTATCGTTATCCCGTAGGTCTCGTTGAACTTGTCGTTCTCGTCGTTCCTGCCTCTTATAATAATTCCGCCCGCCGCAACGTCGTGAATATCGTTGTTCTCTATCCTTACGTTATGGCAGCCGCGGTCGACTGTGAGCGCGTAAATTCCCACGCAGGACAGCTCGCAGTTTCTTATGCGGCAATCGTGTGCGAATCTATAGGTAACGGCGCTGTCGGCGGAATTGACCGACTGATTGTCCGATGCGAACTGCTCCTCGGCGCCTCTCGGGTAGCTCAAGTAATCGCATTTTGTGTACTTAAAAGCAATATTCTCGAAGTTGACCGAATAGATTAAATCGTTCTCGCCGCCCTCTATCACGAAAAGCTTATCGGTTACGGGATAATACGCTTCGATGTTTTCCGCAGTTACGTCCGCACGCGGAATATAATAGACCGTGCCCGCGCTCTCATCGTAGTACCATTGGTTTTCTTTTACGAAAGCCGACGCAAGATTTTCAAGGTAATACTCGAACTCCGACGGATTATTACAGTCGTATTGGGTGCAAATAGTCTTTTCGGTGCGATATTTAAGCGTAACCTTGCCGCTCTCTGCGTCGTACGATTCGATAGGACTGTGCTCGTCCACCCAATAGTGATTGAAGCTGACTATTGCGCGCTCGATTCCGACAATATCTTTCAAGTCCTCTTTCTTGGCGATAAACCACTTGGAATGAGTGCGGTAATTCGCGTAGTCGTTAAACTCGGTGTCAAGAACGCGCAACGTCCCGCCGTCGAGCGGAAATCTCGTCATATCCGCGCGCTTGCCGTTAACGTAAAGATTGGATAACCGGGGGTAGCTGCCGTCCTCGAGCTTATCGACACACGCACAAATACATTTCCTGCCGTTGAAAACCGACTCTTTCCAGCCGGTCAGTTTTTTCGCGCCGTAAATCGTTTTTCTCCCGCCAAGCGACGTAAACGTTATTCCGCCGATTTCGAAACGACCGCGACGGCCGGCTATGCTCTCCCGACTCAAAACCAACGTTTCGTCCATGAAATAATCGTCTGCAAACGCGACGGTATACGGTCTGTCGTCGCCCGCGTCACGCGCTTCCGAAATGCGTTCCAAAGCACGCTTGACCGACGGCACGGGACCGCCGTTGTATCCGCAAGCCTCGGGATGAAATCCGTCGAAAAGATTGTTGCCCGTAATCTGCGAAACATAGATTGTGGAAAAATCGTGTGCCATAATTTTCTACCTCTTTTTATTATATATCAAAATGAAGATTTTTGCTTCGGATCAGCGTAAATTCTATTACGCAATATAAGATACGCCGTTATAAGATAAACGGACGCGAGCGCCCAGCCGATCGTATACGAGAGCGAGCGCCCGATATTGCCGAACGAAGGAATCAGCCAATATGCGCAAATGACGTTGCCCAACAGCTCGAACACGCCCGACAGCAGCGCGGTTTTGGTTCTTAAGACAGCCACAAAGAAAAACCGCACTGCATAAATAGGCGAAATAAATACGAGACCCAGCCCGTACCAAAACCAATATTCCGCGCCCATGCGGATTATTTCGGGGTCGGAAAAAAGCGTCGCATAATAATATTGCCCGAATAGCATATATATGAGAAAACAAACCGCGCCGCATGCAACACAGATTATAAACAACAGTCGGAAAATCTTTTTGGTTCTGTCGTAATTTCCTGCCTGATAGTTAGGCGGAATAACCACCGCAACCATGGTGGACAGAACGGACATGACAGACGTAACGGGCAGCGTTACCGACAGCACCGATATGTAGTCTACCGACAGATACTTGTTGGTTTGCGCCGTTACGAGCAAATAACCCGCCGTACAGATAATGTCCTGAAAGCCTATGATAAACGCCTGTTTCAGTACTGAAAACGCGAAACGGAAATTTATCCCGAAATCGCTCGCCTTCAACCGATTAAAGCTATTGCCCGCAATCAATATCACCGCCGACACAAGCGAAATTATCAGCCCGTTTACGCCCGTATAGACAGCCGCGCCGATAAGTCCCCACTTGAACACAGCAAGGCTTAAGTAAAGCACGAGCGCAGGCAAACATATATTTGCAAGGTTTACCGTCAGAACGCACAACCTCGACTCGAGTCCCGTAACAAGCCGAACCGACATAAGTCCCAAGGCCATGAAAAAAGAACCGATCAAATACAGAACATAGAAATTTTTTACGTCCGAATAAATCTCTTGCGGCGTATTTAACGCATAAAGAACGGGATCGGCAGTTAAAACGAGCAGAAAAATCAGTGCCGCTTGACACAAGAACAACGCGAACAGTCCCGATACCAGATTGTTGCCCGCTTTTTCGTCCCGCCTGACAAAGGACAGCGAACAGTTCGACCAAACCGCCGTTACCACTCCCGTCGAATAGTTGCTCAAAACACCGATCAGCGCGGACAATACCGCCAAAATCTTGAAGTACTCGGGAAAATACACGCTGAAGGTTTTGTTGTTGATTATCGCCATGAATACGGACGTAACACTCGAAATCAGTACGGGCAAACCTACCCCTGCGAAAATTTTGAGCAGTGAATCGTGTATCAGATCGTTTTTGTTTGCCGCTTTTGCTTCCATATTCATATTATAAGCCCCGCTCAAGCCAAACCGAAAGCAATTATCTTAACGTATTATAGAAATTTTTTAACATCTAAGCCGTTTTTATTGACATTCCCGCCACAACATTTTATTATATAGTTATTATGAGAATGATACACGGTCCTTCTACGCCCCAAAATCACGACCTAAAAATAACGCGCTACGACAACGTGGGCTGTGCGCTGCACATAAATCCCGAATACGAATTGATCGTTACCGACCAAGGCAGTCTCGACGTCAACGTCGGCGGCGAGAATTTTACCGTAAACGGAAATAGCGTTTATCCGCAGTTTGACGCAGCTAAAAAAAATAATATCTTTGTGTG
>CAZBTB010000007.1:0-14364 GCA_964494605.1 uncultured Lachnospiraceae bacterium | reverse complement strand
ATAACGTTTAAAGTTCCGAAAACGTTGTTCTTGATAGCCTCGGTCGCGGATATCTCCATCATGGGAACGTGCTTATACGCCGCGGCGTGGAAAATAATATCGGGCTTGTATAAATTTATCGTTTCGGCTACCTTATCGCGTTCGCGAACCGTACCCATGACAAGCGTGTAGCGGCTTGTATCGTACTTCTTGACAAACTCCTGATTAAGGAAGAACATTCCGTTCTCATGCTGATCGAAAATAACCAGGTGTTTACAGCCGAAATTAAGCACCTGACGGCAAAGCTCCGAACCGATTGAGCCCGCTCCGCCCGTAACCATGACTACCTTGTCCTTGACCGAACCGTCGATAAGCTCCTGCTTGACCTTAAATTCGTCGCGACCCAATAATTCTTCGATCTTAATATCGCGCAACGACTTGACGCTGTTTGTCATCTCGTTGGCATTGGTAATCGACGGCATGATTTTTATGGGCAGATTAAAGGGTGCGCAGGCATTGTAAATATGTCTGAGCTGCGACTTTGTTATGCTCATAATGGCGATTACAAACATCTCGGCTTTGTGGCGCGCCACTATCTCGTCGAGCTTATCCACACCGCCCTCGACCAGAATACCGTAAATGTTCTGATTGTGCTTTGCTTCGTCGTCGTCAACGACTGCAACGGGATAATAGCCTTCGTTGGGATTATTGATAAAGCGGTTGATTACTAGCGAACCGGTATAACCGGCACCGATAACGACGGTGCGCTTCATATCCTGCATAGACTTATCGTCCACCCAGAATCTTACGTGCTTAATGTAATGAATGATTCCGTAGAAGAACCGCACAATTCCGCTCAGGATTGCGCTGAATAATAAATATACAAGGATAAGAGGAACCCAAACCTCGGCATTGACAACTACCTGAAGAATTATCTTCAAGATGAAAATCACAAAAAACGAGCAAATATACGCAAGCAAAAATTTAAAGAACTCCACTCTGCCCGCGTAACGCCAGATCGCATTGTAACAGTCGAAGATCACGAGCATGACTATTGTCACGGCAATCACCGACAGCGCTATCGCCCATTCGTGCCGAAGATATCCCGACGGCGCCGGAATACGGAAAAACATTATCGTGCGCGACAGGAAATATGCAAGGCCGGCAAATGCTATATCGAGCGCCAGCGTAATCAATATAGAACGCCAGCGTTTACGATTATTGGGATTTTGCTTTAAATTTTTATCGTTACTCATTAAACAGCGCCGTCCTTGTCTTTAGTCAAACTCAATATCCGTTAGCCGATATAACTGTCTGTCAAATTGTACAGAACCGTACCCAAATACTTGCCGCCCGACTCGGTGACATCCAACGCAGCATCCTGTAACTGTTTTGATTTTACATTCGCTTGATTGACAATAAGACAGGACGCCTTTACCTTAGACGAAATAAAGCCCAAAGCATACGGCTCCACGTTGTCGTAAACATAGATTTCGCAGCAATCGCTCTTTTTAACGTTATCGAAATAAGCATGCCAATCCTCGCTGTTTTCTCCGCTTACAGCTGCAAGCACAGTCAGGTTAGCCTTAGTTCCCACTTTGTTCAGGTACTCGCAAAACGCCTTTGCATACTCTACGACGTTGCCGTCTGCAGCCGCTCCCGACAAAAGCAACGAATGGTTGTCGCCGGACATAACAAGCGTTCTGAGCGTATCGAAAGAAGTCTCCTTATTCAGCTCCTTATCCGCCGAAATAACGTTATCCATGCCTTCGGGCAAAACGTCGGACACGCTCTTAATGCGTTTATCGAACGCGTAAATAAGCGTCACGATAATAATACCCACAAAAAGTCCGCCGATAAATCCCACCGCAAGCGACATGATAAGCGACGGTTTTTCATTGCTGGAAACAAGCGGATTACCCGTGGTATCGAAGTTTCGCTTGGCGCGCTGAATGGTAATTGCGTTATTGCCGGGCTTGTCCATGTCGTCGTTTGCTTCCACGATGGCGGCTTTGGCAATAGCCGTATAAGTCTCTACGACTTTTATTGCCGTTTCCTCGCCGTTTTCGTAATTGGTGTCGTATGCAAAACTGACGCGAACAACGTAACCGCTTTTGGATACGTTTAAGTTCTTGAAAAATTCATTGCACTTAGTCTGTTCGTTTTTAATATCGGGATAAACTATATCCTTTATTTTGGGTTCGGTTTCTGCACCCTCTTCGTTTTTCTTGGCAAACTCGTACGTATCGGTTTTTAATAACTCATCGGAAGCAATAACCATCAAGCTCTCGCCAAGATCCTTGTAGTTCATAAAATCGCCTTCGCTCATTCCGGTGTTGTTACCCAAATACTTGATATAGTCCGAAACGCTGAACTTTATCGAAGCTTCGTAAATGCCGATGTTTGTAGTCTTAAACGCCAGACTGTAATATGCCCCCACGCCCAAACCGATAATTACGGCAACGACCGGAAAAATCCATTTTTTGAGCACGTAAATAAAATAGTTTCTGAACGAAAATTCTTTTTCTTCCATGTCGTATCCTTTCCCGAAATCTCGGGTTTATAAAGCTTTGTATAAGTATTATATATTAAGTATGTGCGTTTGTCAACAAAAATAGGGAATAACCGTTGACAATCTTGTCGAGGTATTGTATACTTATTATATCTTGTATAAAAACTTTAATTTAAGTTGCAAGTAAAAAATCCAAACCAAACGGAGAAGCATACATGAAGAAGAAATTGTGTATAGTTGCTGTTGTGTTATGCCTGCTGTGTACTCCGCTGCTTTCCGCGTGCAGTCCCATCGGCAAGACCAACAAATTAAAGCTTGTCGATTACTCGATTTCCATCGCTCAAGCACGGACTATAGGCTATGTCGCGGGCAGCGGACACCAGATGACACAAGCTATCGATTTGGGCGTAGGCGCAACGGCAAACGACAATTACATAGTTGTCAGACGCACTCAGACCGAACAGAACTTATACAGCCTTAAAACTCATAGTTTTCTGCTGGACGAATCGTCAAAGCGCGCTAAGACGGTAACGCTGGACGAGGCGCACGGCTGTTTTTCGGCTATGTTCGACGGCGAGAACAACGCCACTACATTGTCGTTCTATAAGCTTGACGGCACGGAACTTGCGAGCGGTTTAGCCGCATCGACCCGCGTCGTACCCGTTACGTATCCGTTACGCGACAAACAAGGTAACGACATAAGCTGGTACTACCAGGTTACGGACGCCGATACGCAGGAAACGACTCGCCGCTATTTCTATATAGATGAAAACGGCAACGCTACGCCTGCCGACGAGCTGACCGACATGACTAAGAACGACGTCACCGCAAGACGCGAATACACGCTCGCTAACTTTACGGGGTTCGGCGTTAACTATAAAGAAACAGACACCGCGGCGGCGGCTTACCGTTTCTCTACCGAAAACAACAACGGCGGAAAAACTCTTTATATCCGCAATGCCGGTTCGGGAGAACTGAAAACTCTGACGCTGCCCGCAGGCACGACGCTTGCGTTCTACGTCGACGGCAAAATCATTTACGAAGTGAGAAAGCCGGTTCCTTACGATGCGGAAAAGGGTTACAACTACATAAAAACCTTAGATCCGGGCGACTACTCAACGACGCATAAGTTCGACGTGCACTACTACTCGTTCGAGATTGCCAAGAAGAATGCTAAGCCGAAAGAGCTCAAGTTAGGATACATTATCGAAAGTATCCAACCGCTTTTCAATACCTCACTCAATAAATACAATGCTCTTGCGATAAAAGCAGTTCCGACGGTAAACGACATAGCGACTTACGCAACCAATGCAAACCTCAACTTCTTTATAACCGACTCCAACGGCAAAGTAGGCTACGATTTTACCAATCTCGGTCTTGCCCCCTATCCCATGATTAAGCTCGGCTCGAACGCAAACCGCTTTTTGGCGTTTGCCGCGGACAACAATTCTGCAAGCATACTTAACGAAAAGGGCGAGAAAATCGCAAGCCTCGGCAGCGGCGCCATCAAAGGCAGCGGCAACCTTCCCACTGTAAACATCTCCGAGGAAAACGAACTCATCGTTGTAAAATCCTCCGACAAGTACGGCGCGGCAAACTACGACGGAAAATTGATTTTGGCTCACCTGTACTCCGGCTCGCTCAACTTCTTCGGAAAGTACGCCTTCAACAACGTCGACGGCTACGAGGCTCACCGTTTCGTTACTACCGACCAGCCCAAAGGCACTGCACGCAGAAATCAGCTAACTATGCTTGCGGCAGACGAATTCGTGTTCAACAACTCCGAAGGCTACAGCAGCGGCATTATCTGCACGCAGAAGCCGAACGGCAGCAATAAGACGACTACCGTTTACAACTACGCAGGCGCAAAGCTTACCGAGATTGCGACCAAGCTCAGCGGATCGATGTCCATTCCCGAAGACATTGTGGCTCAGCCCAACTTCTCGATCAGCCTGATCAGACAATTCGGAGACGGCTCGATACTGTTCAAGTTCGACTACCAAGCACCCACCGAAACCAATTCCGACAGAACGGAATATTACATCGTTAAATAAAGGAGATATACAAAATGAAAAAGAAACTTATTGTTTTATTTCTTGCCGCGGTAATGTGCCTGCCTCTTATCGCCTGCGGCGGAGAAAAGAAAGCTCCTACAGCCAAGCTCACTTTGTCTGAGTATGCCGAGGACGTCAACTACTCTTTCTCGGGCGTTAAGGCAAACCCCGAAAACAGCGCTTACACTCAGTCCAGAAAATTGGGCGGAACGTTTATTGACGTTACTTCCGCCGGCACCGTAATACTCAAAGCCGGCAACAGCGACTTCCGTCTTTTCGACGCCAAGAACGATGCGCAGGTACAAGAAGGCACGACCATGACAAGCGCTCCTCAGATTTTCGGCGACGTGTTTATCCGTTCGGTCCAGAACGGCGTCACAAAACTGTTTGACCTTACGGGCAAGCAAACCGTACTCGACAGCGCAAATTATACCGTATTAAACGTCGACCGTGTTTCTTACTATCTGCCCGGCAAATATACTAAAACCACGGTATACAAGCTTACCTATAATACAAGCCCGACCGAAGAGGATAAAATCAAATACTTCACCTATGAATCTTCCGACGGCATTGCCGAACCGGTGCTTACCGAAATCGCGGAAAGCGATCTCCGCACCACCTCGGCTATGAACGTTTTGGGCGCAACGGTAAGCGCGGTGGAAGTCAGCGACATATACACCCCAAACCGCGGCAAAACCGATAATGATTTAAAAGGCTACGGCTACGGCGTAGAATTACATTCAAATCATAACGGCCTCAGTAACTTCACTACTTATTTTTACAATAACGGCAAGCAAACGGGCAGCGTTCAGGTCAAAAACGGCTACAGTGTCGGATTTATCGGCAAATACTTCTACTTCGCCGAAATCGAGCTTATGCCCTACGACGCCGAAAAAGATTACAATGTCTTTATCCAGAGCGACAGCTACTTCACTTCGTCGCAAAAGCTCAAAGTAACTTACTACCGTTACGACGTGCTCAAGAATAAACAGTCCAAGTTCGATCCGGGCTACTTCATTATGCCCGATTCCGTTCAGCCGCTCTACAACAACTACAAGAAGTTATATAACGCGGCTCAGCTGAAAGCTGTTAATTACGTCGACGGCGTCGCAACGATAACCGCGGGTACGCCGTATAAAACCTACTTCGTAAATCAGGACTGCA
Organism: uncultured Lachnospiraceae bacterium; assembly: GCA_964494605.1. GTDB lineage: Bacteria > Bacillota > Clostridia > Christensenellales > Pumilibacteraceae > UBA10677. Next base: position 8,655 of record CAZBTB010000007.1, on the reverse strand, counting down.
GAGTGGGCTTCGACCTCACCGATAAGCCTTTCGGCGTTGTGAATATGACCCAGCTTCCTAACGGCAATACATTTATCACCGACGCCAACGGCTATTATATTGTCGACAAATCGCTCAATATCATCGCATCTATCCCTGCGGGTACCAATGCAAAAATCTATAAAAACTCCGGTGTTATCACCTACCGTCACCTTTCGCAAAGATACATGGCAATCGACTTTAACGGCAACGTCGTACTCAACCCCCGTTTCAACACGCTCGAGTTCTACGGCGGCATCGCTTTAACCGATATCACCGACGGCTCGGCAAGCGGCATCAACGCCCAAAACGTATTAGTTTCGGCAAGCAGCAAAGAAGCTACAAGACTTGATATCATAGGCGACGGCGAACGTCTCCTCTACGGCAGCGAAGGCTTACTTATCAAGTACAGCGGAACATCCAAAACGCTCACCGTCTATAACTACTCGCGCGACGTCATTATGACCGTTCCGGAGCTCAACACACAGCCGCAGATAATTGTAAGAAAGCTCAACAATACCGACAAAGCCATTCTCACAATAAACAACCTGCACACCTACCTGCTCTACTGAAAACAGTACAGAAAACGAGAATCAGGCGTGGTTACAAACCACGCCTTTTCTTATGCCGTTATGTACTTATAAAATCATTTAAGATATTATCGAGCAATATGTTGCGAATATATCGGTATACGATTCTCCGAATGTTTTTTCGAAATCGTACGATAAACAGCATTGCAGTACGTTATCGAGTCCATACTCATTAATCAAATATTTAGTAAAAGCATATGCTTCGGGATAGGTTAATTTATTCTCGTCTGTATATGAGTTAATATAAGTATCATTTATTGAATCGGTAGCATAAGGAAAAGTAATTTGTTTTTTATATTTGGGGCATAAAATCGTAGTAATACCTATCGCTTCCTCCATAAGAGCGAAATTAAACGTATCGATGCTATTAAAGCTACCACCCATTTTTTTGTAACGAGCATTTACGGTATCTACAAATTCTTTTAAACTGCCGCTTAAATTCGATAAAGTAAACGATTCGTAAAACCTGTAATTTATATCTGTAATCCGAGAAGAGACTGCACGGGAAAAATATTCCGCTATGCCCTCGCACAACCAAGCGGCATCCGTCGGATTTGAGGACAGAGTAATTGCGTGCATTGTTTCGTGGACATATTCGCTCGGATCGAGTAAATATATCTTACCCCGATCGACATCGCAAGAGGTACGCATTTCTCTGTCCGAAATATAATACTCTATTTTACTCTGAAATTTTTCATTCGCAGAAAAATAATTGTCAGGGGCATTTTTTTGAATATACTCCAACATTTTTATGCTTTCGCAGTACCCTTGTGATAAATGATACAGAACTCTCTCGGCAGTATCGAAAGAAGCGGTCGGCCTTTCGTTATAAAAATCATCCAAATAATATGTTCTGTTGCTTGTTATTATGACAAGCGGATATTGTAAAAACTTCTGAGAATATCGTGCACCGTCCAACCAAGACAAATCATACGGAATCTCAAAACGATTATTGCATTGAATGCTGTCAAGCCACTCTTGACGATATTGCATTAAACCTGCCGACAGAAAATCATTTATTCCGTAAGTCGTCAAAACAAAATTCCCAAAAGCGTATGCAGTTTGTTCGGCGATGCCGATAGCTTCTTTATCTGAAAAATTTTCGTTGAAATAGGCGTTGAATAGAGTCAATGATAATAAATTTTCATTATCCGCATAATAATCTTTGAAATCGATATCTTCAATATTCCGCAAAGAAAAAGCATATTGGCAAGCGGCATATTGCTTCCATGTTTCGGTAGTATTTAAGTATGCCGCCGTCAAAAACAATCTGTAACTTCCGTCTTTTACGATATCGAGGTTACAAATAATATTGCCGTTAATATATGCGCCGTGATTTTCTCCTAAAATATAATTATCTTCGATAACGTAAAGCGTGATTTTTGTTTTTTTATTCCATACACTCTGTAGCGTATTGTAATCGGTTTCAATAATGCCGAAAATTTCATCAATAACTTCTTTTGAAGTATCGACTTTGTTTTCTATATGCAATGCAATATTGTTTTTGGTTAATATATTTGCCGTAATGCTACCGTAGCCGTCAACCGTTTCGTAACGTCCCTCTTCATAAGAATTATTGCTGCAAGCGGAAAACAGCCCCAAGCCCGATAAAATAATAATCAACGTAATGAAAATATATTTTATACGCTTCATTCCTAACCTCCGTAACAATTATATTATAGTACCGAATCTATTAAAAGGCAAGTCTATTTGTTTAAAATAACACAGGAACAGGCTTGCAACCGAACCTGTTCCTGCGCAACACCGAAAATGCAACTCGGATATTTTTGTTTGTTTTTCTACCTTATTACCTTATAGCCTTCGCCTTCGACAGCGGCGAAAAGAACCGCATTGTCTACAGGCTTAGTCATGCTGACAACCGCCGTGCCCTTTTCGTGGCTTACGGTTGCAGACTGTACGCCGTCAACAGCCTCGAGCGCTTTTTTGACGTGCGCTTCGCAGTGACCGCACATCATGCCTTCGATTTTGATTACCGTTTCCATGCTTTTAACCTCCTTTTTATTTCTCTTAAAATATTTCCTCTCCTTACGGATATTGAACAGATTAAGCCTGAGCGCGTTAAGCACCACGCACACGCTGGACAAGCTCATAGCCGCTGCGCCGAACATGGGATTCATTTCCCAACCGAGCAACGCTATCCACGCGCCTGCCGCGAGCGGAATACCCACAACGTTGTAAAAGAACGCCCAGAACAGATTTTCGTGAATGTTGGTTAGCGTGGCGTGTCCCAGTCTTATCGCCGCAGGAACGTCGCTTAGCCTGCTTTTACTCAAAACCACGTCTGCGGCGTCCACCGCTACGTCCGCGCCTGCGCCGATTGCAATGCCGAGATCTGCGGCGGTAAGAGCGGGAGCATCGTTTATTCCGTCACCCACCATGGCAACCCTGCCCTCTTTTTTAAGCTTTGACACAACCTTTTCCTTGCCGTCCGGAAGTACGCCTGCAATCACCTCGGTTATTCCCGCATGAGCGGCAACCGCCCTAGCCGTGCGCTCGTTGTCGCCCGTAAGCATAACGACCCTGAGCCCCATATCTTGCATCTGCCTGACCGCGTCCGCACTGTCCTCTTTTATCACGTCCATAACCGCAATAATTCCGAGCAGCTTCCCGTCACGCGCAAACAGTAAGGGTGTTTTACCTTCGCCCGACAGCGTTTCTATTTTGTCCGTCCATGCGCTCAGATCCACCGATTGCCCGATGAACTTGGCGTTCCCGCCGTAAAGCACCGCACCGTTTTCTTCTGTTGCCGTCAGTCCCGACCCCGACAATGCTTTGAATCCGCTGACCGGTCTTAACAGTGTTTGCTTTTCGAGCGCATACTCGACGACTGCGCGGGCAAGCGGATGCTCGCTTTTTTCCTCAAGAGAATACGCCGCCTCTATAAGCTCGGTTTCACAGACCTGGGCCGCAACTACGTCGGTAACTTTGGGCTGTCCCGCCGTAACCGTACCAGTCTTGTCAAGCACCACAATATCCACCCTGCCCGCAATCTCGAGCGACTCGGCTGTCTTGTATAAAATACCGTTTTTCGCCCCCATTCCGCTTCCGACCATAATCGCAACGGGCGTCGCAAGTCCCAGCGCGCACGGACAGGAAATAACAAGCACCGATATCGCACGGGCGAGCGCAAACCCGAAAGAACGCCCCACGCACAGCCAAATGACCGCCGTAATAAGCGCAATCCCGATGACAGAGGGCACAAACACGCCCGAAACCTTATCCGCGACTTTCGCAATGGGCGCTTTTGTCGCCGACGCGCCTTCTACCATTTTGATAATCTGCGAAAGCGTCGTGTCTTCGCCCACTCGCGTTGCCTCGCACTTGATAAAGCCCGAAGTATTGATCGTCGCCGCTGAAACTCCGTCGCCTGCCGCCTTATCGACGGGTATGCTCTCTCCCGTCAACGCCGCCTCGTTAACCGACGTTTCGCCCTCAATGATCACGCCGTCCGCCGGTATATTCTCCCCGGGACGAACCACGAAAACGTCGCCGTGCCTTACCTCGGCGATAGGCACCGTAACCTCGCTTCCGTCGCGCATGACGGTTGCTACCTTAGGCGCGAGCTTCATAAGACTTTTAAGCGCGTCGGTGGTCTTACCCTTGGCGCGTGCCTCTAAGGTTTTGCCCACCGTTATAAGCGTCAGAATCATCGCCGCCGACTCGAAATAGAACTCGTGCATAAACGCGTGAGCCGACGTCATATCGCCCGAGCTTACCGCCGCGGTCATGGCAAACAGCGCATAAATGCTGTACCCGTACGCCGCCGCACTTCCGAGCGCCACAAGCGTGTCCATATTGGGCGCGCCCTTAATCAAGCTCTTAAACCCGCTCACGAAAAACTTCTGATTGATTACCAAAACAACCGTAGTCAACAGTAGCTCAATAAGCCCGATAGCCAAGTGATTTTCGGCTATGGCTTTAGGCAGCCACCAACCCCACATAACGTGCCCCATAGACACGTACATAAGCACCGCCAGAAACACAAGCGAGGAAATCAGCCGCGCCCTTAACTTGGGCGTGTCCCTGTCGACAAGCAGCTTCTCTCCGCCCGACGGCGATACTTCAGCGCCCTTCTTTCTTGCGCCGTATCCCGCCTTTTCCACAGCGGCAATCACCGACTCTGAACTAGCCGAGCCTTCAACGCCCATTGAATTGGTAAGTAAATTAACCGAACAGGAAGTTACACCCTCAACGGCTTTAACCGCCTTCTCCACCCGCGCACTGCACGCCGCACAACTCATGCCCGTTATATCATACTGTTCCATAAAAACCTCTTGATTACCGTATCAGTTTTTGCAAAACTCCCATCAGCTCTTCAACCTTTTCATCGCCGCCGTTTTTCAGATCTTCGGCTACGCAAGTTCGCAAATGCTCGCCCAACAGCTCCTTGGTAAAAGACCCGAGCGCCGCATTGACCGCCGCGACCTGCGTCAGAATGTCCACACAGTACGCGCTCTTTTCCAGCATGTTCCGCACACCGCGCACCTGCCCCTCTATCCGACTCAGCCTGTTAACCAAAGCCTTATACTCCTCTTCGCTCCTAACTCTCGTTTTTTCACAACAACAGTTATTCCCGTTTTCAATGTTTTCCATAATCTCTCCCACATACCCCATTAGGGTATATTTTATTATATACCCTAATGGGGTATATGTCAACCGTTTTTAAAAAGAAAAAACCGCCTTCTTTCGAAAAGCGGTTTTTTACTCGGTTTTTACGCTCGTAACGTATACGTGATTTTGTCGATAACGAAAGCTGCTTCTCTTACTCTTGTCGAAATTCCGAACTTCGTCAGATTACCCTGCGGCACGCCGTTGTCGTACGTCCAATTAGCTTGATCCGCGCCGAGTCCTGTAAAGTCGACGGTAAACTCCTGCCAGCCGTCGTTTTCGACAAGGCTGCAATACGTCTTATTTCCGGAGCCGTAAACAGTTTTATTGTTTCCGTCAAAAAAGTAAATTATGAAATCATCCGACGTAATATTTTTCCCTCGAACGGTCACGGTTGAAATCGTAGTTAAATCCACGGACTCTGATAACGTAAATTCCACACATGCATTCGCCCAATTTTGCTTATATTCGTTCGCCGACATAGTTATATACAGATAATCGGTAATATCGAGCACGCTCACGTCGGGGTGATTGGTATACGTCACTGCGGTTTTTTTCGCAAAATCGGCGAGTATATACTCGTTTCCGCCGACTTCGACCGGCTTAAGGAAGCCCTCATTCGTAGTAAACCCTATCTCGTCGATATAAGCAACGGCATAATTTACACTCGCGGTAACGTTTATTCTGTCGAAAGACGTTATGCCTTTTGCTTTCAGCATTGCGGATGTTACCTGAGCCGTCGCCCACTTCAATCTGTGCTGTTCGAAGTTATAAGCGGTTATTCCGAACATTATTTCGGAATCGTCGCCGAAAGACAAATACAGGGAATAATTGCACTTTGATGTTGTATTTTCAGTGTTGGTCTTGTAGAAACGAATCAGAATATCATCGAAATCGTTTACGTTTACGGTTTTATTTAAATTGTAAACTACTCTGCCGTTCCAATTCACCGTGCTCCATGAAAGCTTGACCGCGCCGTCCGAGCAACCGCTTAAAACGTCGTCGTTTTCGTTGTGAGAAACAAACTCTGCGGCGCTTCCGCCCACAGTCGTTAAGCTGCTCTCGTAATAATCGCCGTCGAAATCGGCAATGACGGTATACTCGTCCGAATACTTCGTATAACCGCGGTCGTGTACGGTAAACATTTTTGCAGCCGTTACCGTAACGACGGAGTTAGACAGCATTACGTTTAGCGTATACTCGCCCTCTTCGAACTTATACGCGGTTTGCGTAAGGTCCAGAACCGCCGCTTCTCCGTCGCCCTTTCTGAGCGTTGCGGAAAGCTGACCTTCGGGAATATTGTATCCCGCACTGAGCTTTGACAAATCGAATTCTATATCGCTGAACACGGGGAATTCGCCGTCGCCGTAACCAAGCACGCCCGTCATAGCGCTAGGATACTTCTCGTACGTAACCATGCCGATGCTTGCCGTATACTGTACGTCGTTTATCGAAAATTTAATCGCGCTTAAGCTGTTAATAACCTGAGAATCGGGAAGCTTTGTAAAATCAACCGTGGCTTTTTTCCAACCTTCGGACTCGTCGGTAAGCGTTACGCATGCGGGAATATCCGACCCGCTCAGCTTTAAGTATTTGTCGTTGCCGCTGCCGACGTTGTAGTACAGCAAGAACGTCTGCGCCCAATCGGAAATTTTAAAGCGTATGTGAAGCTTGTAAATGTTCTTTCCGTCAAGCGGCTCGGGAAAGGTGTAGATCAGCGGATTGTTTGCCCAATTCCTACCGAACGTAACGTCCAACTGCCCGTTCTCCGCGTCTATATCGTAAACGGGCGCCATCCAGGAATCCGCAGACAAATACGGTTTATACTCTTGCGTGTCGAACGCCGCGATAATATATTCGTCCGAATCATCCTCGACGGGAACATTGAATCTTGCATCCTTATTAATGAAAAACTCAAAGGTTTTTTCGCGCTTGTATGCGCCGTTTACCGCGACAAGCTTTACCTCATGTGCGCCGTCGGCAAGCGGGTCGTCAAGAACAAGCTCCGCCGTTTCCGCTGTCAAAGGTTCTTCCGATTCGTCGATATAAAGCTCGTAGCTAACCGCGCTTTCCACCTCGTCCCAAACAAACTTTGCGTTTTGCTTGGTATAACTCAGCTCACCCATGTCGCCGAGGTCGGTTTTGTCAAAACGAACGTTGTCGAAATAAATCCGTCCGCCGTTTGCGTTGCGGAAATAGAACGTGATTTCTTTAATACCCGTAAACCCGGGAGCTTTTTTGAGTATTGCGCTTTTAGTAATCGAAACGGTCGCCCAATCGAAGAACGACGCATGAAAATCCCAATCTACGGGTACAGCCGCCCGGTGTCCCTCGCCGTCGTCGAACACAACGCCGCCCGCGCTGCCCATAGCACGGTAAACGTCGAAATAAATCCGCCCGAAATCGGTTATGCTTTCCTGAAGATTGAACGCAACGCCCGCAAAATAATTGCCTTCGCTCTTTTTGACCTGCTCGAGCTCCAAAATCTTGCTGTCCGACGGCTCGCGTCTATGCAAGAGGTTACCGAATTCGCTCAAATCAGGTTCGCCGTCCCCGTCCTCGTCTACCGACTCGTTGACGTCGATTTCCTCCGAAATGCCGTAAACGCATGAACTCAGCACGCCGGTGTCCCATTCTATATAATTGCTCTGCCGCGCAATGTCGAGCACGTCCTCGTCCTCGAAATCCAGTATGCGGTAAAAATCGGTCTCGCCAATATTAGCCGCAAAATCGTCGTCGGTATACGAACGGTATTCGATAACTGCGCTTTTACCCTTCGAACCGCCCGCCGACACGGCGTAAACGCTCAGATCGAATATGCCCTTACCTAGATCCAACTGCTTTTCGGTTTGCGTAGCTTCGGCGTTTACGGGCTCGAATTCCGCGTCGGTAACGCTGGTTGCGTTTACTATGTACTTAGCCGCGCCCTCGCACGCACTCCAAGTAAGCTTGCCGCTCGTCTTGTCATAAATCAGGTTTTTCGGCTCGTCGGGTGCGCCGAAATCCACTTCAACGGTAATGGTCTTACTGCCCGCGCCAAGCTCCGAACCCGAGCCGTCTAGCGCGGCAACCGCAACCCTCGTGCTACCCGCTTTAAGCGTAAGCACGATCTTCGGCTCGGTAACCTCCTGCGTTACCACCTTTTCGCCCGTTCTCGTTAACGATACGGTGTACTTGACTGCGTTTTCCACCGCCGCCCAACTCAATTCTCCGTTTGCTTCGTCATAGCTGAGCGTAATGCTGACGGGATTCGCCGCCGGCTTTTTGGGTTGTTCTTCCTCCCGAGGCGCACAGCCTACCGCAGCAAAAGCCATGAACAACATAAGACAACTCAGCAACAAACACATGAAGAGCTTCTTCGTTTTCATTTTCTTTTCTCCTTATCTATTTATTTATACTGAACCGTTATCGATTCGAT
>CAZBTB010000006.1:0-16041 GCA_964494605.1 uncultured Lachnospiraceae bacterium | reverse complement strand
CCACAGGTCACGCTCGTCACCATCGCCTCGACCTTTTCCTGCAAGAGAGTATGGTTGACAGGGAAAACCTGCGCTAAGCAAGGTGATTGTTTCGGGGTCGATTCCACTTTCTCTAAGTCGGGTATTGTCAACTGTTCGTATGTCATGTAAATTTGGTACTCCTTTGAAATTCTTCTCTAATACTTTACTTGCGTAATCATCTATTTCGCATTGCGCTACTGTTCTGAATCCTGCCCACTCTGCCGCTAAATCGATACCGCCAATCCCCGTACACAAAGATAAATGCGTTAGTTCCATTGTGTCTCCTTAAAACGGTAAGTCGCTATCCTCTATAGACTTAAGGTCACTTACAGTCTTATTCTTCGGCTTGTCCTCTTCTTTTTTCAGGCTTAAGAACTCTACTTCCTCCGCGATTATCTCCGTAGCGTATCGCTTATTTCCGTCCTTATCTTCCCAACTGCGGTTTTGCATACTTCCGCATACGCATACCCTACTGCCTTTCTTAAGGTACTTGCCGCAGTTCTCCGCTAAGCCTCTCCACGCTATGACGTTTATAAAGTCCGTTCCTCTTTCTCCGTTCGCGTCTGTATAACTACGATTTACCGCGATGCTGAACCTGCATACGCTTAATCCGCTGCTTGTTGTTTGCATTTCTGGATCTTTTGTTAAATTGCCAATGAATAAACATTTATTAAGCATTTTTTATATTTCTCCTTTTAAATTTTTAATAAATTCGCCAATTTTTCACAAAACTCATAATAGTCAGATGATGACAGTTGTTCGCTTAGGCTGTGTTTTAAATTGTTATAAACTCTATAACTTCCCTTTTCACTCAAACGCGCCAAGTCATATATTTCTTCACGTGTTATTAACTTGGTATTTCCGTTATAGATTTGTCTTAAAATTTCCACTTCATTTATTCCTCCTATTGCCAATCCATTTAAATTCAAATACAATTCTTCCATTCGTTTTACAATAGCTGCTACGGTAATAAGTAACGCTGTTAATTCATCTTCTCGCATTAACTCATTCACCACTTTAACGTTTTTGTTATACAAGTTATCCGCTATTGTCTTTATTCTTAACAGCTTTTGCTCGGTTTCTTTCTTATACGCCGCATATTTTTCTTTGCGTTTTTTCTCTCGCTCCCGTTCCGCTCGTTCCTTTGCAAGCTTGCGTTTTTCCGATTTTGTCAACTTGCGGTCAAGCTCTAAGTGGAATACTTCTCCAAGATAACGTATAGCGTCCGGCACGTTACACCTGTTCATACGCGCTACGAAATCTATTTGATCGCTACTTACACCGCACCCGAAACACTTCACTCTATTATCATTGACATAAACCTTCATTGACGGCGTTTTCTCTTGGTGAAACGGACATCGTGTAAAACCGTTCCTGTCTACCGTAAGCCCATAATGTGACAATAGTTCGGTTATGCTTACTCGTTCTTTTATTGTTTCTATCAAGCTCATTTTTGCCCCTTGCACAATCCGCTTCTATCCGGAACATCAAATATATCCAAATCCACGGTCCCGCGGCTTATAAGGTCGTTTTTGCTTGTGCTCTTGAGACTTTCCGTATCTTCCTGATTGTATCCTTCCGATTTTTCACATTCCTCGTATGTATTGCTCTTGCGGTTGTACTTTAAGCAAACGAAACCGAGCTTATTGTGCCGCGTTTTTAATACCTCGATAACGCTGTCGGCTTGTTGAATATCATAACCGTTAGAGGCGCACAACTCGCTTAAATACCTATAGCCTTTGCCGTCCTTAATTACGTTATCCAGGCGGATTATATTCATCGCCGTTGCCGCCTTATTGCCGATAGCGCTTGTCCCACATATCTCTTCCAATCTCCGTCTTATTTGCGAATAGTCCTGTGCCTTTCTGTAATGCGCTACAAGTATGCAATGGATATTGCTGTCAATAACAAAGCGCCGCAGTTGTTCGATACTGTCTTTTATTTCCTTAACTTCGTTCTCCGTTGCTGTCTCTATCTGCATGATGTTGTCTATAAGGAAATATTTGATTCCGCCCTTTGTATTACTTACCTCAATAGCTTGCATGATCTGTGGCATTGTCATGCCGTGCCGTGGGTCGTAATAAAACAATTTTTTGCGCGTTATGTCCTTTATTCTTTTTTCCGCCGCTTCGCTTACAAAATACTGCCCTACGTTGGTTTTATGCCCGTTCTTGTAATAACTGACATATTCGTAGTTTTCCGCGCTGTAAGGCGTCATTTGGCGGTATTGCGCTTGTGCTTGCTTAATCATCGTACTTTCGCCGTATACGCACATTACCTTGTCCTCTCGGATTATAGCGCCGACACATTGCGATACAAACGTTGTTTTACCACTTCCCGTTTCTCCTGCAATGACCGAAATCTCTCCGAGTTCCATTCCGCCCGTTAAGTAGTTAAGCGATCCGAAGGGATATAACGCACGTTCCGTCATTACTCGCTCGTATGGTATATCACTGAAATCCGTTATGTAGCTGTTTTTTTCTGCCATTTATCTAATCTCCGTACTCAAACACGATATTGTGCCAATCCTTGCCGTAATGCTCAAGCATAGCCTTTTCGTAAGTGTCAGCTGTCTTTTCTACGTAATCCAACACTCGCCCGTTCATGAACGTGGATAATAGCTGTACCTTGTCTGACTCAAGGTCTTTTTCTTCACACTCCCGCATATAGGTCTTAACCGCCAATAATATCTGAAAATGATTTAATTGAGTCTTATTGCTAAACCCCTTAAACCGTTTTCTGCCAAGCAATAAGTCGGAAATGTGTTTACGACTTTCGGTTTTATTATTTCTGCCTGTTCGGTAAGATTTACATATTCGGGCAATTACGTCCTCTATTTTATATCTACTTACCTTTAAAGGCTCTTCAGTTACGGCTTGTGTTCCCTCTGCGTTAGTGCAATGCTTTAAAGACTGAGTTTCTTCGGAGTTCTCGTTTTTCTCAGACGTGGAGTTTTCCGAAAACTCCACAATATTTAAATCTTTTATTTCATTTGATTTAATTTTATTTGTGTCGGTTTTGTTTGCATTTTTTAATAAAATGTTTACATTTTTGCCGCTTTTGTCTACATTTCGGATAAATTCGTACACGACAGGTAGAGCATAGTTTTCATATATAACTATCTCCTTGCTTCGCTTGTACGCTGTCAGGAACGTTTCTTGAAGTCGGGTGCTTGTCAATATACCGTGCTTTTGGTACATTCCCGTATCGAATACTCCACGCCTTAGCGCACGTGCTACTATTTCGGACACGCAATTCCGACCCACCGCAGATAAGCACTTCTCACGGATAAACAAGAGTTGCGTGTCTATATCCCATTTTACGTAAAAGCCGTGTGCTCCTATAAACTGTTCGAGCTTGTGTATCGTTGCCCATCCGTTTATGCCGAACTCGGCTTCTATAAGCTTTATATTATCCTCATCGTCGACTGATAGCGGAATTGTTTTTACTCCGCGTTTAGCCATTGTCTTACTTCTCTACCTCCTTTTTTAACTACTTTCGAAACAACATAACTCTCAAACTTTAAGCTTCCACTTCTTGCACAGCTCTTTATCAAGCCTTACCGTTTCTAAATGGTACTTACTCAAGAAGTCGGGCTTTGTCCTACCGTGCGCTTCCGAATGGTGTTCCCGACACAGCGGCAGAACTCTCATGCCATCGTGTACTATCTCGTTGCGGTTGTTACCCATGCCTACTGCGTCAACGTGGTGCAACTCTGCTTTACGCCCACAGACCGCGCATTTCTTGTGTTTAAGACATGAATAGACATATTTGCGTATATCATCGCACAGCTCGCTTAGCGGCACTTTAGTCGGTATATCGTGCGCCAGGATAAAGTCTATCAGGTACGTTATAAACTCTCGTGCTGTCGTTACGTCGCAATCGCTTAGGCTGAAGATACTGTCCGCTAGTTCTCGCTGTAATTCATGCTCAAATTTGAGCTTAAACAAGTTCTTAACCCAATCGGACATCTCACCCATATAGTCCGCTATTTCGTTCAATAACGCATAAGCTTTGCGCCGTTGCTCATTCGTTATCCTGCGGCTGTCTTTCAAGGCTATGCGACATTCTCTGAACCCGCACCGGGTGAACGCGGCGGTGTTGTCATACCGCGCAGTTATAAGCATTTCGCCGCGCTCGTTATACCCCGTTATCTTTCCGTCAATTACTTCCATGTCTTACTCCTTCTTATACGCCTTAACCATTTTTATAAGATCGTCGTACTGCTCTTCGGTAAGTTCGTCGAAACTTTTTGCCTGTATCAGGTTCATAAACGATATGATGTTATCCGACGGGCAACCGCTAGCCTCTTGATACATTCGTATTGTCAGCTTTCTCGAACTCTCCGCAATCCTGACTTCTGTCTTTTTTGCTTTTTCCTCAGGGGGTTTCATTGCCGAGTGCCGAGTTTTAACAGGTGTTTCTTCCAACCGTTCACTTTCGGGCAAATCCTCACCTGCATAGATGTATAGTCCCAAGCCGTGCCGTGCACACGCTTTAGTCAGACTGCGCTGTATTGCCTTATTAACGTCGTAAGACGTAACGTTGTCCAACGCTATTGACTTGTTCTTGTAGTCCATTACGGGCAGTTCTTCTATATGCTCAACGCCCTCAATCGTAACGCCCGTTTTAACCCAACAGGTTCTTCCGTCTGTGTGATAATTCCACCCCTCGGAGTTCTCGTAAATTGTGTATGTAGCGGTCGGAAACAACTTTTTAACCTCTGCCTACGCATACGCCCAACTTAAGTATGTAAGCCCGTTCTTTTGCTCCGTTTTATCGTTTACGTTTATTTGGTTAAGAATTTCAAAGTAATTACTCATGAGCTACCTCACATGCTTATTATGACTATCCGCTGTGTGTCCTCGTCATAAACCGCTTCGAGCGCGTTGTGACCGAGTTCTGTTTCTATAACCATTCTTTCCTCGTCTCTCAAACGGTTAAGCTCGTTCGTAAGTTCGTTCGCCAATCGCTTGCCTCTGGCTACACCGTCGCATTCTTCCTCATGGTGCTTGCACGCCCATTCGTGTAAAAACGTTGCTCCGCATTTTTCACACCAATATATCGTTTCCTTCGTTACTTGCATTGCTCTTTCTCCTTATATCGTTCTGATTGACCGACCGCAATAGAAGTTCTCCATAGTATGATCTACGGGTTCTTCCGGTCTTTCTTCCACTTCGTCGTAATACTTTACGTATACGCCGAGCTTGTCCAATGCCGCGCATAAGTCTGCCGCCGCGTCAAAGTTCTTTACCTTTATGCTTTGCGCTTCTAATACTACTTCGTACATGCTTCTACCTCCTTAAATCCGTATGCTTTTATTTTGTTTAACGCATATTCTTCGTTTGGGGTTATGCTTCCCACGCTTGTCCAACCGTATTTACCCAATGCCATGTTATATGCTTTTTGCTCGCTGCTTGCTTCTACTACGGCATACTTGCCCTCGTGCTTGCTCCGTTGCTTAAAGAACACGTAAAAACGTCGCTTGGCACACTGTCTGCCCGTCTTTGGTATAAACACTTTAGCCATATACCACCTCTTCCGCTCCATGCCTGAACTGCTCGCGTACCGGGTCGTACAAGCTTGTCCACGCGCTTAGCTCATCTATCCATGCCGCAAGCGCACCTTGCTTTGAATGTCGCACTGCACTGAAGCCCGCTTCTCTTACGTTCGAGAACCCGTATTGCCTGCGCGTTCCGCCTTTGCCTATTACCGTTACTATGTACATCTTACTTCTCCTTTACTATCGAGTACACTGCCCAACTGACGCGCTCACCGTATCTGTTCTTGCCCTTTTCCATGCGCCGCTTTATCTTACAACCTCTTCGCTTAAGGTCGGATATTCGGCTTGCTAGTCTCATACAGCCTAGCTCCCGTATCGCCGTCATGGTGTCTATCTCGCCGAAGTCCTGCATGTACTTCAACACTCTTTCGCACTGTGTCCCTTTCATTTGTCTACCCCTCCATTATGTAAATTGACCGATTCCGCAAAGCTCTGCGTTAATCTTCCGCTGTTGCTCTTCAAGCTCAATACGCCGCTTTTCCACTCGCTCTGCACGCCTAACCGCTCGCTCATTAGCCCTAAACGAAGGATCGACACGCCGCGCATATTCGTCGCATAACTCTTTGTTCTTTTCGTACGAAAAAACCTGAGGCTTACTCAGCCACTCCTCGCCGCTGATAACCGAGCCGTCACCCGTCACCACCGTAACGTTGAAATTATGCGGTTTATATCCTCCTCTAGGCATTTGTCTAAACCTCCGTTCTTACCTTATATGCGTCCGTTCTTGTCCCCTGTTACTTATTAAAGCAATCTACAATCGCTTCAACCGATACGTCCAAAGCCTTAGCTATCTTCGGTATCATCTCCAGTTTGGGCTATCTTGTGCCTTTTTCGTAAAGCGAAATCGCACTTATAGACATTCCGAGTTGCTTCGCTAACTCTAATTGAGTTATCCCTGCTTTTTCCTTAATTCCTTTAACATTGTTTTCTCCTTGACTTTAGCCTACAAAACATTCCGCGATAGTCGCAAAATCCACCTCAAGAACTTTTGCAATTCTTACAATGGTATCTATTGGCGGCTTAGCATTACCACTCTCCCATTGCGACACGGTTTGCTGTGTCACTTCCAACTTTTCCGCAAGTTCCGATTGCGTTAAGTTTGCCTTTATTCGCAAATCCTTTAACATTCGCTTTTCTCCTCACTTTGTACAGTTTTAACAATCTTTGTACCGTCTTTGTTCGTTACTTCAATTTTAATTTCCATTTTGATTCTCCTATTGACTTTTATATATATTTGTGCTACAATAGGTCTTACGAGGGGCGGTTTGCCCGCCCTCTCTGCCTATGATAGCTTTTAGTCGCTATCTTTGGATTTGGAACAGCTCTTGTTCGGTTTAATCGTGATAACAATCTTGTCGGTTTGTGTGGATTCGATTGCTATCTTGAACAGTTCAAGCAGCTGTTCTTTTTCTTTGTTGTCCATGTGCTCACCTCCTACAAATTTAATTTGTAATATAATTATATACTAACTTAATTTGTAAGTCAAGCATTTTACTAATAATATTTGTAAAATTTTTTAGTTTTTTTCTTGCTAAAAACAAATTGAAATGGTACAATTATAAATAGTAAAAGGAGACGAATGATGGAAAGATTACGCGAATTACGAAAAGAACATAAAAAGACTCAAGCACAAATGGCATCTCGTTTAGGAATTACACAACAGGCTTATGCTACATATGAAAATGACAAAGCGCAGCCACCTTTAGACATTGCAAAAAAGCTCGCCGATTACTTTAAGGTATCGGTCGATTATCTTCTCGGGCGCACAAACAACAAAGAGCGCGACCCGTTTGAGGATAAGTATCCGTCGGAAGATATTTTCTATCTCCCGATTTATGCCCAGGTTGCCGCAGGATTCAATAAATATATCGACAAAAATGATTTTGACGGTGAATTGCAAGAAGTCCCCTCTTCCCTTGCAAGAGGACATAGAAAGGATGATTTATTTGTATTTGAAGTCATGGGAGACAGCATGTTCCCCAAATTTCTCCCGGGCGACCGCGTGCTAGTTGCTCGAACCTCGTCCGTAGACAGCGGAGATATAGCAATAATCAGTTACAACGGCTATGAAGAAGGCACAATCAAAAAGGTGCAGTACGAGCCCGGTTGCGATTACGTCGACCTTATCCCAACTAACCCCAAATATGACCCGATTAGACTGCAAGGCGATGATTTAGAAACCTGCCGAGTTGTCGGAAAAGTTATATATCTGTTTAGAAAGATTTAGGAGCTCTTTATGCCTAATATAAAAGCCGCTGTATACTGCCGCGTCAGCACGTTAGAACAAGCAACCGAGGGATATTCTATCGGCGAACAGAAAGAACGGTTAAAGCACTACGCAAGTGCGCAGGGATATGATATTGTCGGCGTTTACAGTGACGAGGGATTTTCGGGCAAGGACTTGTTTCGCCCCGATATGCAACGCCTTCTCGCCGACGTTAAGCGCGGCAAAATCGGGATTGTGCTTGTATATAAACTCGATCGTCTGTCGCGTCACGTCAAAGACGTACTCGAGCTTGTCGAGCTGTTCGATAAGTACAACGTCGTGCTCTACTCATTACAGGAAAATTTCGACCTATCCTCTCCGTTCGGACGCGCCGCTCTAAAGATGATGGCGACGTTCGGCGAGCTTGAACGCGAAACGATTGTCGAACGTATGGAAATGGGAAAAATTGCCCGTGCAAACGAGGGACGCTACACGGTTCCCGGCACACGCTGTCCGTTCGGTTATCGCCACGACAAAAAGAACGATCGGCTTGTTATCGACGAGCGTGAGGCTGAAATAATACGCAAAATCTTTGAGCTCTACGTCAACGAAAATATGACGTTCCGTAAGCTGTACGATTACTGCAAAACCGCATACCCCGACGTCAAGTACTTTAACAATCAGATGTGCTGCAAGCCAATTATCGAGCGTCCTATGTACGCAGGTTATTTTCGTTACCGAGGCGGTGAACTTATAAAAGGCACAAACTTCGAGCCGATAGTCTCATACGATTTATTCTTGCAAGCTCAAGCCAAGGTCGAGCAAAACCGCACCGTACGAACATCGGACAATTCCCCCTACCTATTGACAGGCTTGGTTGTTTGCGGCAAATGCGGCAACCGTTACGTCGGTAAAATGTACGAACGCTACACACGAAAAGCTGACGGAACTCATACCAAACACTACCGCTATAGAGATTACGGTTGTGCGGCACGTCTGAAGAGCGATAAAAAGTATTACCCGATTAAATGCGATAACGACATCTACCGCGCCGAAGAACTCGAGCAAATCGTCGACAACTACGTTAAGCAAATAAATATCGACGATTACACTTCGACGGGTTTTGTCCCCGGGCTTGTCGATTCGCTGATGACCGAAGTCGGAAGCCACAAAAAGGCGCAGGAAAAGCTCCTGGATTTGTACTTAAACGGCGATATCAACAAAGATACTTACCTGCTCCGCAAAGTAGGCTTAGACGCTAAAATCGCCGAATTACAAAGCCTTATAAACGCCGAAACAGAACGCGTTCAGTCATCGGTTGCCGATACCTCTGCCCTTAAGGAAGCACTTGCTAAATATGATAACTTAGACAGAAAAGCCAAGCGAACTCTTCTCGAGCATTTGATTAAATCTATTGTAGTCAACGGCGAAAACATCATAATTAACATTAAATTGACCTAACATACACAAAAAAAAGAAAAGTACGGTTTTTTTTGCCGTACTTTTTAAGGTCTCCGAAAACTCCGCTCGCAAGAGGTTTCGGCTTTGCTCTAGGTTCGTTCTTGCTTTGAAGCGGTTAAACCTCGAAAATCTCCACTTCGACATAATCGCGTTTATCATCTACAATTTCGTCGGTAAAGCCAATAACGTTTTTGCGGTTGTCGTTGGGGATTACGCCCATAGTCTGAAGTGCGTCGAGTATGTACTTTTTCGCGCTTGCAACGTTGTCCGCGTCGCGCCGCCTTGTGCTTTCGTGCCAAGTAAACGCAAGTTTTACGGGCGGCTTAGGCTTGTACAGTTTGCCCGAGTTCAACGCCTGACGGATTGCAAAGCATATACTTACGTCAACGTCGTGCTTTAGGTTCGCCCCTGCGTAACGGTGGGAGCGGCACGCGTTTATGTAGTCGTTCAGACTTGGCAAACGGTGTGGGATTATAAATCCGTTGGTTTCTTTCTCCATGCTACTCACCTCTTGCCTCGTTATATAACAATGTCAAAATATATTGCCTCTTGTTTTTTATTTCGTTTGTCTGCGAACACTCCGCGTACTTTTCGTACGCTCCCACTATGCGGTTTTCGTGTCCGGTCAAAAACTCGAGATATTGCATATATTCCACTGAGGATATAACGTCGTTACCCGCTTTTATCTCCTCTTTACCCGCTACCCATTTTATAAGATTTTCAAGCGGTTTGCCTATCCACTGCCGCGCGTTATCGCTTAAGTTATTTATATTTTCAAGCGCTTTTAAGGCATAGTCTTGTAGTAGTCTGTCGTCGCGGTCGGTCATGCGCGCACGCGTGTCTGACTCGACATGACCTTCTACATCTTCATATACATCATCATGTACATCATCATCGACATCGACTTCTTCATCTACATCATTAGATGAGCTTGGGGTTTCTTCGCTTAACCCCTTAGGGGTTTTCTTGGGGTTATTTTGGGGTTTTTCTTTCATCGGTCGACCGCCTTTTTTGCCGTCTTTCGCCCCTTTGCAACCGTTTGCATAAAGCTGATTGTTCTTGTCTAAAACAGGTTTAATAAGCGAGAATATAGCAAGCTCGACCCCTTGTAAGCTTGGCAAAGTCCCGTTAAGCGCATAATCTATTACCGCCTCATAAATAGGTAATTTCATGTCGGCGGGCAGTGCGTTTACCGCCTCTTGAAAACTCCTATAAAATACAAAACTATCCCTTGTCATGCCGTTGCTCTCCTATCGTTTATTGCCTCGTACAGCTCTTCTATAAGCTCGTTAAGCTTACTCGCCTCGTCGTGCAATCTACCGTGCAATACGGGCGCAAGCGTTTCAAGCTCGTAATACGTCCACAGCTTGTAGAACTCGTCGCGTTCTGTTGCATCGAACTTTGCCGCTACTATCTCCGTCAGTCCGCGCGTCAGACTTAAATCCGCTATTTGCGTTTCAATATCTGCCGCTATGTATAAAATATCCCGTTGTTTCTTTACCATAATCCCCACCTCCTTAAAACGGCTCCAGCACGACTGCGCCCGCTTCGTCTATATAGCTAGCATAGCCGACAGGGGAAAACCATCTGCGCCCCTCGATAAACGCGTCTTGCATAATCTTAAGCCCGCTTTCTTCCACCGCTCGGATTGCCGCGTTTAACTGCTCTATTGCCTGTTTCTGCTCGTTCGTCATTGCTCTATCCCCCCTAGTTTACGTTATCGTAGCTAAGCTGTATAAGCGAACAGATAAAATCCGCTCCCATTTGCACGTAACCGCCGCTAATAAGCGTTTCCCTTAAATGCTCCAAGTCTATGGGCGTTTCGTCCGTTACGTTCGCTATCTCTCCGACCGCTCCCCACAACGCGCGGCAATGCTCTTGACTCTGTGCCGGGCGCGTCAGCCTCTGCCCGTTTTTCGTTTCAAATTCGTATGCTCTCATTCCTCTTTTCTTTTACCTCCATTAAATAACTTGACTTTTTGCTCGCCTTGTCTTATAATGTGAGGGTGTCAGAGGGGCGGCAAGCTTTGCCCCTCTCACCCTCGTGGAGCCGTTCGGTTTTGGTTTAGTGGACTTTTAACCGAGCGGCTTTCCTTTTAGCCTTCCGCTTTGGCTTCCCTAACGATTTGGGCGGCTTCCGCGGCGTTCTTTGCTTCCGCTTCTATGCGTCTTGCTATCGTTTCAAGCAATGCGTTTAGTTGCGCGTTCGTCATACCGTCTGCCTCCGTTTGTTCAACGTTCATGTGCTTTACCTCCTTTTTGCTTGCCTTTTGCAAGGTTCTTTCTCAACCTTACGCCATTATTGTATCATATATTTGAAACATTGTCAAATATTTTATTGCCTTTTTTGAAACTTTTTTAAATATTTTTTTAACAGCTGTTAAAAATAGTTGATACATTATAAAAAATATGATAAAATATAAATATGGAGGTAAAAATGGATAAAGAAAAACTAAAACGTGCTATTGCATACGGCGGAGCTAATCAATCACGCATAGCCGAAAGTATCGGCATTACTCGCGCGGCTTTTTGTAACCGACTTGATAAAATGCGTTTTTCAACCGAAGAATTGGAAAAAATAGCTCAGTCGATATGCGCAAAATATGTCGAATATTTCGAGTTCCCCGACGGTACGAAAATTTAGTCACACAAGATAACGGACAGGCTTTCTGCCCGTTTTTCTTTTCAAAAATATGATTAAAACCCTTGACAAATAAGTATCATATAATTATAATATAATTATGGACGCAATCAATTTCGAGTGGGACGAAAACAAAAACACCACAAACAAGAAAAAACACGGAGTATCATTTGAAGAAGCGCAAACAGTGTTTTACGATGCCGAGGCTTTGTTAATAGACGACCCCGAACACTCGCAGGACGAAGACCGCTTTATTATTTTGGGCTACAGTAGCCGCGCAAATTTGCTTGTAGTTTGCCATTGCTATCGAGCGGCAGAAACAGTAATACGCATAATATCGGCAAGGAAAGCAACCAAAAACGAAACCAAACAATACCACGGAGGTGAAAAATGAAAACGGAATACGATTTTACTAATTCAAGAAAAAACCCATATTCGGGCAAACTTAAACAGCAAATCACAATAAACATCGACAGCGATACAATCGCCTATTTCAAAGCCATGTCGGAACGCCTGGGAATACCATACCAAACGCTTATAAACTTATATCTTACGGATTGTGCGACAAACAAAAAGCAACTGTCTATAGCGTGGCAATAAACACAAAGCACAAAAAAGCCGCCCCAATCGGAGCGGTTTTCTTCTCAAGTTTTCTCATGTTGCTCACGGCTTAACGCAAAAAACGTTTCAACAATTCTCAACAACTCAAATTTGCCGTATGAGCGCGAAATTTGGGGCTATATTCGACTTTAACCGCTTTGTCGATAACTAACCGTCAAATCGTTTCGCCCGTTTTAAGCCCGTTTTTGCGCGTCGTTTTGAATGTCAACAAATGTCAACATTTTGCGCCGTTTCCCCTTTTTATTAGCTACTCCGCAAAACCACCGCTTTTTTAGGCGTCCGAAAAAGACAAAAACCGTACAAAACGCTTATCGGACAGCTCGCCCTACTTGCTAACGGGGCTTATTCTTTGCGGACGGTGCGGCAACCGTTACGTCGGTAAAATGTATGAACGCTACACCCGAAAAGCAGACGGAACTCATACCAAACACTACCGCTATAGAGATTACGGTTGTGCGGCACGTCTGAAGAGCGATAAAAAGTATTACCCGATTAAATGCGATAACGACATCTACCGCGCCGAAGAACTCGAGCAAATCGTCGACAACTACGTTAAGCAAATAAATATCGACGATTACACTTCGACGGGTTTTGTCCCCGGGCTTGTCGATTCGCTGATGACCGAAGTCGGAAGCCACAAAAAGGCGCAGGAAAAGCTCCTGGATTTGTACTTAAACGGCGATATCAACAAAGATACTTACCTGCTCCGCAAAGTAGGCTTAGACGCTAAAATCGCCGAATTACAAAGCCTTATAAACGCCGAAACAGAACGCGTTCAGTCATCGGTTGCCGATACCTCTGCCCTTAAGGAAGCACTTGCTAAATATGATAACTTAGACAGAAAAGCCAAGCGAACTCTTCTCGAGCATCTGATTAAATCTATTGTAGTCAACGGCGAAAACGTCATAATTAACATTAAGTTATCATAATTTACTCAAAAAAGCTCATAAATACGCCAAAAACCCCGCCTTTTACGGTGGGGTTTTATGGTGCACAATAGAAGTCGCTATATACTGCCAGGCTAACGGACAAAAGGACTACCCGATAATATTCGGGCAGCTGACGCAAAAGGACGGCTCGTTTTTGGTGAGCAAGACGCCTATCGAAAACTTCGAGTGGTCTATGCTTAAAGGTAAGCGCGTGCTTGCGGGCCGTGTGGGCGGTGTGCCTGCCATGACCATGCAGTACGTTGTGAACAACGCGGGGTTAAACGAAAAAACCGACCTTAATTTCGACACAGACGTAGCGTTTAACATGCAGGCGCCCGTATTCGAATCGGACGATACCGTAGACTTTACCACTCTGTTTGAGCCGACTGCGTCCGAGTTTGCGGCAAGCGGCAAAGGCTATATCGTAGCGTCGGTCGGAAAAGCGGGCGGCAATATCCCCTACACTTCCTTCTCGGCAAGCAAGAGCTACATCGAGGCTAACAAAGAGCTTATCAAGAACTTCTTACGGGCGGTCAAAAAAGGTTATGACTTCATAAAGGGCAACAAACCCGAAGAGGTTGCCAAATCGCTCGAGCCGTCGTTCTCGGGAACGAGCTTAACGTCCATAGCGGCTGCGGTAAAGAGCTATCTCGAGATCGAAGCGTGGTGCTCTACCCCCGTGTTCAGCGAGGAATCGTATATTAAGCTTCAGGACGTAATGCAGAACGCGGGCTTCTTAGAGCAGCGCGTGACCTACGCAGATGCGGTTGACAACACTTACGCCAAAGCCATAGCATAAGGAGAACCCGGTCATGGAAATGCTTTCATTCGACGACGTATCGCTGACTTACCAAACGACGGAGGGAGAAACCGAAGCGTTGAAGCACGTAACGATGTCCTTACGCGAGGGTGAATTCGTCTCGCTCGTAGGTCCGTCCGGCTGCGGTAAAACAACCATTTTATCGCTTACGGCGGGACTTATTAAGCCTACGAGCGGAACCATTACCGTAGGCGGCAAGGAAATACGCGAAAAGGAACACGCAAAAGTCGGATATATGCTGCAGCGCGATCACCTATTCGAATGGCGGACGATAAGACAGAACGTAATGCTCGGGCTGGAGATCCAAAATCTGAAGACGCCCGAAAACGTCGATTACGCCATGAATCTGTTGAAAAAGTACGGTTTGGGCGATTTTACGGACAGCTATCCCAATCAGTTGTCGGGAGGCATGAGGCAGCGTGTGGCGCTTATCCGCACGCTCGCCTTCCGTCCCGCCATACTTCTGTTAGACGAACCGTTTTCGGCTCTCGACTTTCAGACCCGCCTGTCGGTGTGCGACGACGTTTTTTCGATAATACGCTCGGAAAACAAAACGGCGCTCTTAGTCACTCACGACATATCCGAGGCTGTAGCCATGAGCGACCGCGTGATTGTGCTTTCGCCCCGCCCCGCTACCGTAAAACACGAGTTTACCATAGACATTGACGCCGAAACGCCGCTCGGGCGCAGAGAGAACGCCGAGTTCTCGGCTTGGTTCGACCGTATCTGGAAGGAAGTTTCGGTATAAAACAAAATCCGCTTTAAAAAAGGCGGAACACACAACGGGAGAAAAACTTATGAAGAAAAAAATACCGACCCCGCGCGAGGCGTTCTTGCGCTCGGTCAAGCGCGACAAAATAAAAATCTTAAGCATTCAGATTGCCGTACTCGTGGTGTTTATAGGCTTTTGGGAGCTGTCCACGGCGCTGGGTTGGGTGGACGCGTTTTTCGTCAGCTCACCGTCGAGAATAATAAAAACACTCGCGGATCTTGCCAAACAGGATTTATGGAAGCACGTCGGAATTACGCTCTTAGAGTGCGTGCTCGGCTTTACGATTTCAACACTCGTCGGCGTAGGAATTGCTATTCTGTTATGGTGGAGCAAAACGTTCCGCCGCGTATCAGAGCCCTATCTGGTCGTACTCAACGCACTGCCCAAAATCGCGCTCGGCCCAATAATCATTATCTGGGCGGGCGCCAACATGAACGCTATAATCATGATGACGTTTTTGATTTGCATAATCGTCACTGTTATGAGCGTACTCGGCGGCTTCATGAGCTGCGACGAAGGCAAAATCTTCTTACTCGAATCCATGCGTAGCGTCGGTATCTATAAGGGCTTTGGCAGCGTTCAGGTTTGCCTCGAGCCTGTCGAGATGTATCTCCGCCCAGGCACGCTTTAGGAAATTGTGTTTCATTGTAATAAAACCGCTCCTTCTTTCGGAAGTTGTGCATTGTGCATATTTGTTATGATCTGTTTTTTTATCCTGCGGCATTGCAGCCCCTTGATAATTTTAGGGAAATGTGCTATAATAGAAATAACGGAAAAAATCGGACTGTCGAAAAAGTCCCATTTCCAAGGCTTTGAATTACTAAAATTTAAGTGCCGCAGAACCTGATACACTCAATGTTATCCGCGAATAGACTTTGGCAACACGCTAAAATATGATACCCAAAGGGGCAGTGAAATGGAAAATATCAAATGGAACAGAGAAAAAACGATCTGCTTTACGGGTCACCGCCCGTAAAAGCTGCCCGACAAGGGCTACAGAAATTCCA
>CAZBTB010000005.1:0-16581 GCA_964494605.1 uncultured Lachnospiraceae bacterium | reverse complement strand
CGGGGTTCTGAGCATTTTGCAATTAGTGCTTTCGGTAATAACGATGGTTTGTGCGGTACTGGCGATTTTCTTTTTTGACAAGCAGACGTCTAAAGAAATGATGACCGGTTTTACTGCTCTTTGTTTGATTTTTTCTTTTATCTATATGATGATTGGCACTGTTATCACCGGTGCGATGTATAAGTATATAGGTATTGAATTAAGAGGAGACGGTTCGATAAGTCATTTCGATTGGACTACAAACAGATTGATTTTTACCTATACTTTACCCGTAACAACACAATCGTATTTTGGCTTTATATTCGCTGTTGTGTTGTTTTCCGCGCTGTTGATTTGTGACGGCTTAATTAAAGATGAAGCGTTTTTAAAACCGAAAACCAAAGCCGAAACGGAACCTTTATCTGTTAAAATGATAGCGGAAGAACAGAAAACGGAGGCAACAGTTCAATCTTTGTCCGCGCAAACGATAGCGGTAGAACTGAAAATGTATAAAGAACTTCTTGACGGCGGAGTTTTGACGCAGGAAGAGTTTGATGAACAAAAAGGTCGTATTCTGGCAAAAACGATCGACGTGGTTATTCCAACCGCGCCCGAGAATGATTTTGTCAAGCCGCTTTCGGAAAAGTTGAGCGTCTATAAAGAACTGCTCGACGACGGAATAATTACGCAGGAAGAGTTCGACAATCGAAAAGCGCGGGTTTTGAATAGATAAACTTATTAAAAGATATCGGAGCACTTTCGGACGAACAGTACGATTCGGCGATAGCCGGCTTAATAGAAAGTCAAAAATAACAAATAAGTTTTATTATAAGGTGGAGATTCCTCGTCGCAAGGTAAACCTTGCTCGCTCGGAATGACAAAATAGAATAAACGTCTCGGGTTGATACTAAGCTTAGTATTTGTCCGAGACGTTTTTATACTATAATGTCATTCCGTCAATGCCGAGCAAAAATGCTTGCTTGCAAGGGCATTTTTGCGACGGTATTCACGAGCGCGTGCGTTTTTACCAAAAAACGCGAGACGGCGCACCCGCGCTGTCCAAAGCGGCACGCCTTGTTACGCGCGAGCAGTGAGCGGTTACGCGACGAGAAATCTCCACCTTTTTCTCCTGCGGAAAATTAAAAACAATTTATTTGACTAAATTGTTTGACAATCGAAAAATTATGTGGTACAATGGTGACATATATCATTAAATGCGATGACGGAAAAGCGGATTTAAGTTTTATCGTTACAGAGAGCCGGCGGGCGGTGCGAGTCGGTGCGGAATCTTAAATCACATCTCATTCCCGAGCAGACGGCGCGAAGCGTTTTTATACAGGCGTGCGTAGTTCCGTACGGCGGTCACCGTTATAGGCCATAGGTTTTCCTTGCTAAGTCGGATCGATTCGTTCGGTCAATTCGGGTGGTAACGCGGGTTGCAGTAGTTGCTCTCGTCCCGAAACGGCAAGGCTTTTTTTGTATTCGGGACTGATTTCGTAAAATCCAAGGAGCGTGAAAAAATGACGCAAAGATACGTTTTATCCATACTTGTCGACAACCATTCGGGAGTTCTGCGCAGAGTCAGCAGTCTGTTTTCCCGTCGCGGTTACAACATAGAGAGTTTGACCGTGGGCAAGAGCGAAAACCCGGAGCTGAGCCGCATTACCGTGGTAGCAAAGGGAGACGAGTATGTTTTGGACCAGATAAAGAAGCAGGTCAACAAGCTTGTCGAGGTCAAAAAAATCGAGCTGATGGAGGACGACAGCTCGGTATTCCGCGAGCTTATGCTCATTAAGGTCAAGTCTACAAAGACCACGCGCGCCGAAATCCTCGAGATTGCAAACATTTTCCGCGCACACATCATAGACGTGTCCACGGGGGCGCTGGTTATGGAGGCTACGGGCGATTCGCCCAAGCTCGCCGCGCTTGTCAAAATGCTCGAGCCGTTCACCGTTCTCGAGATCATACGCACGGGACTTGCCGCAGTCAAACGCGGTTCGGAGAGCATGGCGCTCGATTATTAAACAAAAAACCATCATTTTTACGGAGGTATTAATATTATGGCAGTTATGTATTATGAACAGGATTGCGACTTTAAGCGCATCAAAGGCAAGAAGATTGCTATTATCGGCTTCGGCTCGCAGGGACATGCGCACGCGCTCAACCTTCACGATTCGGGCGCAGACGTCACGGTCGGACTTTACGAGGGCAGCAAGAGCTGGAAAAAAGCCGAGGACCTCGGTCTTAAGGTTATGACCGCCGATAAAGCCGCGGCTTGGGCAGACGTCATTATGATTCTTATCAACGACGAAAAGCAAGCCAAGCTTTACCGCGAGAGTATCGAAAAGAACCTTACGCCCGGCAAAACGCTCATGTTTGCGCACGGCTTTAACATTCACTTCGGTCAGATCGTTCCGCCTAAGGACGTCAACGTAATTATGATTGCGCCCAAGGGCCCCGGACACACCGTCCGCAGTCAGTTCCAGGAGGGCAAAGGCGTACCTTGTCTTATTGCCGTTCATCAGGACGCTACGGGCGACGCCAAGGAAATCGGGCTTGCCTACGCGCTCGGTATCGGCGGAGCAAGAGCGGGCGTACTCGAGACAACGTTCAAAGAGGAGACCGAAACCGACTTGTTCGGCGAGCAGGCAGTGCTTTGCGGCGGCGTTTGCGCGCTCATGAAAGCAGGCTTCGAGACGCTTGTCGAAGCGGGTTATCAGCCCGAAAGCGCGTACTTCGAGTGCGTGCACGAAATGAAGCTTATCGTCGACCTTATCAATAAGGCGGGCTTTGCGGGCATGCGTTATTCCATTTCCGATACCGCAGAGTACGGCGATTACGTCACCGGGCCCAAGATCATTACCGACGAAACCAAAAAGGCTATGAAGGGCGTATTGAACGACATTCAGGACGGAACGTTTGCGCGTAACTTCATTCTCGAGAACCAGTGCGGACGCCCCTACTTCAACGCAAGAAGAAGAATCGAGGCAGAGCAGCAGCTCGAAAAAGTGGGCAAGAGCTTGCGCTCTATGATGAATTGGCAGACCGATATCACGGAAAAATAGAACTTGATGCTTCGTAACACCCTCTCGGCGTATTTCCTATACGCCGTCGGAGACTGTTACTCGCCTGAAGTCCTATTTTCCTCGTGATATATCGTTCAGGAAAAACAGAACTGTTTTATAATGTTGAGATTTCTCGTCGCAATATCGCAAATGCTTATTGCTCGCTCGGAATGACAATCATAAGGATTTAAGCGTCTCCGTTTGATACTAAGCCTTACTATCAACCCGCGCCGCCTGTTTATTGTGTCATTCCGAAACGAAGTGAGGAATCCCCACCGATAAAAAACAAAAAAGTTGAGATTCCTCGTCGC
This sequence comes from uncultured Lachnospiraceae bacterium, assembly GCA_964494605.1. Lineage (GTDB taxonomy): Bacteria > Bacillota > Clostridia > Christensenellales > Pumilibacteraceae > UBA10677. The sequence goes on along the minus strand of CAZBTB010000005.1, from coordinate 13,226 downwards.
AATTTCGTAAGTGCTTATTGCTCGCTCGGAATGACAAGTTGTTGCACATACTATTTATGTCATTTCGCTAGCCGAGCGAAGCGAACGCCACGAAGTAACGCGTAGCGGAGAAATCTCCACTTATAAAACCCACCTATTAAAAGGAGACATAATGCCCAAACGCATTAAAATTTTCGATACGACGTTGCGTGACGGCGAGCAGTCGCCCGGTTGCAGCATGAACATGAGCGAAAAGCTCGTTATGGCAGGCAAGCTGGACGAACTCGGCGTGGACGTTATCGAGGCGGGATTTGCCATTGCTTCGCCCGGTGATTTTCAGGCGGTCAAAAGCATTGCGTCCGTGGTAAAGAATGCCGCGGTGGCGTCGCTTGCCCGTGCGCGAAAAGAGGATATCGATGCGGCGTTCGAGGCAGTTAAGGACGCAGTCAAGCCGCGGATACACGTGTTTTTGGCGACAAGCGACATTCACTTGAAATACAAGCTCAAAATGACGCGCGAAGAGGTTTTGGAGGCGGTGAAAAAATACGTTTCCTACGCCAAATCGCTTTGCTCCGACATCGAGTTTTCGGCGGAGGACGCGTCGAGGAGCGACCGTGAGTTTTTGTGCAAGGTGTTCGAGACGGCAATCGAGGCGGGAGCGAGCACGCTCAACGTGCCAGACACCGTGGGTTATGCCGTGCCGGGCGAGTACGGCGAGCTTATCGCGTACCTGATAAAAAACGTCAAGGGTATAGAAAAAGCGGACGTTTCGGTGCATTGCCACAATGACCTCGGCATGGCGACGGCAAACACGCTTGCGGCTGTGGCGGCAGGCGCGACGCAGGTCGAATGCACGGTAAACGGAATAGGCGAGAGAGCGGGCAACACCGCGCTCGAAGAGGTCGTAATGGCGCTCAAGACGCGTAAGGATATTTTCGACGCGGACTGTAACGTAGACACGACCAGGATTTACGGCGCGAGCAAAACGCTCAGCCGTATTACGGGCGTAAAGGTTCAGCCCAACAAGGCGATAGTGGGCGAAAACGCGTTTGCGCACGAGGCGGGCATACATCAGCACGGCGTGCTCGCAAACAAGGCAACGTACGAGATCATGACGCCCGAGTCCATAGGACTTACCGAAAACAAAATGGTTTTGGGCAAGCACTCGGGTAAACATGCGCTCAAAGACAGGCTTGCTTCGCTGGGCTTAAAGGTGAGCGAAGATGAGCTTAACGCGGTTTTCGAGGAGTTCAAAAAGCTTGCCGACCGTCAGAAGAGCGTTTCCGACCGTGACGTCGAGGCGCTTGTACATAAGTCGGCGGCGGCAGTTCCCGAGAGCTATAAGCTCGACCGCTTCGTTATCAACGTGGGCAACAGCATAACTACCACTTCGGCGGTTAAGCTTATCTGTCCCGACGGCGAGGCGCGCGAAGTGGTAACAAGCTCGGCGTTCGGTCCGATTGACGCAAGCTACAAGGCGATTAACGAGATCGTGGGCGGCGAGGATTTCGAGCTTATCGATTTTCTTATCGATTCGGTCACGGGCGGCACGGACGCGCAGGGCGCGGTCACCGTCAAGATCAGGTCGGGCGGTAGCGTGTACAACGGTCATGCGGTCAGCCTCGACATAGTAAACGCGGCGGTTTCGGCGTACGTGTCTGCAATAAACAATATGATACACGATAAAAACCTACTTAAAGGCGGCAAGAATTGAAAGGAAAACATCTGACAATTTGCGATTCGACGTTGCGCGACGGCGCTCAGGGCGAGGGGATTTCATTTTCCGTTCGCGATAAAATAGCGGTCGTCAAAGCTCTCGACGGATTGGGCGTGGACGTTATCGAGGCAGGTAACCCCGCTTCAAATCCCAAAGACGAGGAGTTTTTCCGCGAGGTCAAAAAAATCGAGCTTAAAACTTCGCGGCTGGCGGCGTTCGGTTCGACGAGAAGGCGGGGCGTAAAAGCGGCGGACGACGTAGGCGTCAAGGCTCTTATTGCCGCAGATACGCCCGTGGTTGCCGTTTTCGGCAAGAGCTGGGACTTTCACGCAACAGAGATATTAAAGGTCAGCTTAGAGGAAAACCTCGCAATGATTTCGGACACGGTGAGCTATCTTAAGTCTGAGGGCAAAGAGGTGGTTTTCGACGCCGAGCACTTTTTCGACGGCTATAAGAATAACCCCGAGTATGCTTTGCGCGCGATTAAAGCCGCGGCGGATGCGGGAGCGGATTGCGTTTGTCTTTGCGACACCAACGGCGGCTGCTTTCCCAGCGAGGTTTTTAACATTGTTTCCGAGGCGGTAAAGGCGGTAGGTATTCCCGTGGGCATACACACGCACGACGACGGCGGAATGGCGGTTGCCAATTCGGTTGCGGCGGTGGAAGCGGGCGCGACCCATATCCAAGGCACGCTCATCGGCTTCGGCGAGCGCTGCGGAAACGCAAACCTTTCCGCGATTATTGCAAACCTTCAGCTTAAAAAAGGCTTCGGGTGCATACCCGAAGAGAATATCAAAGAGCTTACTACCGTGTGCCGCACGGTTGCCGAGATAGCCAACGTCAGGCTCGTCAAAAGCATGCCCTACGTCGGGAAGTCGGCGTTTGCGCACAAGGCAGGCATGCACATAGACGGCGTTAACAAAGCGTCGGATTCGTTCGAACACGTACCGCCCGACAGCGTGGGCAACAGCAGACGGTTTTTAATGAGCGAGGTCGCAGGCAGAAGCACGATACTCGACAAGATACGTAAAATCGACCCGTCGGTAAATAAAGACGATCCCGTAACCGCAGAGGTCGTCGCAAGGATAAAAGAACTCGAGTACCGCGGCTATCAGTTCGAGGGTGCGGAGGCGAGCTTCGAGCTATTGTTAAGAAAGTCGCTCGGTGCGTACAAGCCTTACTTTACGCTCGAAAAGTTCAAGACTATCGGCGAACAGGTTTCGGGTAGCGACTATTCGCCCGCAGCCGCAGTAGTTAAAGTAAGCGTGGGCGGAGTGAGCGAAATCACCGCAGCCGAGGGTAACGGTCCCGTCAACGCACTGGACGTCGCGCTGAGAAAAGCGCTCGAGCGGTTCTATCCGAGCTTAAAGGAATTTCAGCTGTCCGACTATAAGGTCAGGATTCTGGACAGTCGCGAGACCAGCTCGGCAAAAACGCGCGTTATCATCGAGTCGGGCGACGGCACGGATATATGGAACACCGTAGGCGTGTCGCGCGACATTATCGAAGCGTCGCTCATTGCTTTGACGGACGCTATCGAGTACAAACTGATTAAAGAAGATAATAAAATTTAGGAGATATATTATGGGAATGACAATGACGCAAAAGATACTTGCGGCGCACGCGGGTCTTGATTCCGTCAAAGCGGGTCAGCTTATCGAGGCAAAACTCGACCTTGTGTTAGGCAACGACATCACCAGCCCCGTCGCAATCAAGGAGTTCGCTAGGTTCGGCTGCGACTGCGTGTTCGACCGCGAAAAGGTCGCGCTCGTGCCCGACCACTTTACGCCGAATAAGGACATCAAAGCGGCGGAGCAATGCAAGATGATTCGCGAGTTTGCGAATAAGTACGACGTTAAAAACTATTTCGAGATAGGCGAGGTGGGTATCGAGCACGCGCTTATTCCCGAAAAGGGACTTGTAGTTGCGGGCGACGCCGTTATCGGCGCGGATTCGCACACCTGCACCTACGGAGCGCTCGGCGCGTTTTCTACGGGAGTGGGCTCTACCGATATGGCGGCGGCTATGGCTACGGGCAAGGCTTGGTTCAAAGTGCCTGCGGCGTTACGCTTCAACCTCCACGGCAAGCTTAAAGGCTTTGCTTCGGGCAAGGACGTAATTCTCCACATTATCGGCATGATAGGCGTGGACGGAGCTCTGTATAAGAGCATGGAGTTCGGCGGCGACGGACTGATTAACTTAAGCATGGACGACCGTCTTTGCATGGCTAACATGGCAATCGAGGCGGGCGGCAAAAACGGTATCTTCGAGGTGGACGAAAAGACCATCGAGTATATCAAGGAGCATTCGGAGAAAGAGTTCACCGTTTACAAGGCTGACGACGACGCCGAGTACGAAAAGGTTTACGACATCGATTTGAGTTCGATTCGTCCCACCGTTGCGTTCCCGCATCTACCGGACAACACGCGCACTATCGACGAAGTGGGAGAGGTCAAGATCGATCAGGTCGTTATAGGCTCCTGCACCAACGGCAGAATAGAGGATTTGCGCGTTGCGGCTAAGATACTCGACGGCAAGCACGTAGCTAAGGGCATAAGAGTAATCATAATCCCCGGCACGCAGAAGATTTATCTGCAGGCTATTCACGAGGGACTTGTCGACATATTCGTAAACGCTGGAGCAATCTTTTCGATGCCCACCTGCGGACCGTGCCTCGGCGGACATATGGGAATTTTAGCCAAGGGCGAGCGCGCCGTGTCCACCACCAACCGCAATTTCGTAGGTCGTATGGGACACCCCGAGTCCGAGGTTTATCTCGCGTCTCCCGCGGTTGCCGCGGCTTCCGCATTGACGGGTTATATTACCAACCCCGAAAAAATATAAGGCTTTCTATACATCGCGATATACTTTGTCAGGCTTGCGTTTGCCTTCGGGTTACGCAGGAGAACTACGCGCCCCTCGGCAATCCGCGCCTTCCTCGTCTGTCGCGCGTCTGAAAAGCCTTGTCGAATAATATAAGGAGAGTTATTTTTATGAAAGCTAAAGGAACGGTTTTTAAGTATAAAGACAACGTCGACACCGACGTAATTATTCCCGCGAGATATCTTAATACGTCCGACCCCGGCGAACTTGCCAAGCATTGCATGGAGGATATCGACGCGGAGTTTGTAAACAAGGTAAAAAAAGGCGACATTATCGTTGCCGACAAAAACTTCGGTTGCGGATCCAGCCGCGAGCACGCGCCCATTGCGATCAAGGCGTCGGGCGTGAGCTGCGTTATCGCGTCTACGTTCGCGCGAATCTTTTACCGCAACGCGATCAATATCGGCTTACCCATAGTCGAGTGTCCCGAGGCGGTAAAAGGTATTAACGCAGGCGACACCGTTTCCGTCGATTTTTCCACCGGCGTCATAACAAACGAGACCACGGGCGCAAAGTTTACCGGCGAACCTTATCCCGAGTTTATGCAGAATATTATTGCCGCCGGCGGACTTGTTGAATACATTAAAAAGAAATAATTTTAATAAGGTTGAGATTCCTCGTCGGCTCGCGCCTCACTCGGAATGACAGTAGGGAGCATGAGCGTTACCGGAATGACAACGGTAGCCCCTACTCTTTATTGTCATTCCGAGCGAACGGAGCGACAGCGTAGTGACGAGGAATCTCCACCGCATAAATATCTTTTCCAAGGAGCGAATTATGAAATACAATATTGTAACCGTGCCGGGCGACGGAATAGGTCCCGACATTATCAACGAGGCAATAAAGGCGCTTAACAAAGTAGGCGAGATTTACGGACACGAGTTTAAGTTTACCGAAAAGCCCGCGGGCGGAATCGCGATAGACACTTGCGGTTGTCCGTTGCCGCAGGACACGATCGACGCGTGCAAGGCGTCCGACTCGGTGTTACTGGGAGCTGTCGGCGGACCCAAGTGGGATCATCTCGGCGGTAACGACCGTCCCGAAAAAGCGCTGTTGGGACTTCGCGGCGAGCTTAAGCTTTTCGCAAACCTCAGACCCGCGTTACTTCACCGTCAATTAAAGGACGCATGTCCGCTTAAGCCCGAGATTATCGGCGACAGTCTGGACATTCTTATCGTCAGAGAGCTTACGAGCGGCATTTACTTCGGTAAGCGCGGAAGAGTGGCAGAGGACAACTCGTCATACGACACCATGTATTATTCCGTGCCCGAAATCGAGCGCGTTCTGCGTGTCGGCTTCGATGCGGCTATGAAGAGAAAGAAAAAAGTCTGCGTAGTCGACAAAGCCAATATCCTCGAAACGTCGAGAATGTGGCGCGAGGTTACGGCACGCGTAGCCAAGGAATATCCCGAGGTCGAGTACAGCCACCTTTACGTCGATAACTGCTCGATGCAGCTTATCCGCAATCCTCACCAGTTCGACGTAATCATTACGACCAATATGTTCGGCGACATTCTGTCCGACGAGGCAAGCATGCTCACCGGTTCTATCGGTATGCTGGCGTCCGCTTCTTTGGGCGAAACGACGTTAGGCATGTACGAGCCCATTCACGGCTCGGCGCCCGATATTGCAGGCAAGAATTTAGCTAATCCCATAGCAACGATCCTATCCGCGGCTATGATGCTCCGCTATTCGTTCGGACTCGAGACCGAGGCTAAGGCTATCGAAAAGGCAGTCGACGACGTTCTCGACCAAGGCTACCGCACGGGCGATATTTTCTCGGAAGGCATGAAACGCGTGGGAACTGTGGAAATGGGGACCTTAATCACGAATTTGATTAAATAAATATTTTTCGTTTGAAACGAAAAGAAACGTTGCTACTTTTGCACGCGTGGCAAAAGTAGCGCAAAAGCACGGCGGACACCCTTTCGGTTGGGTTTCCGCACCTTCCTGAACGAGCAAGGGCTATCGCCCTGCACCCTTTATCCAAGGTTAAATAATCTGAGAGGTTAAAATCATGTACATTTATCTTAACGGTGAATTTGTAGACAGTGAAAAAGCGGTCGTATCAGTGTTCGATCACGGCGTACTTTACGGCGACGGAGTGTTTGAGGGAATACGCGCGTACGGCGGCAGAGTGTTCCGCTTAAAAGAGCATATCGACCGCATATTTGCGGCGGCTAAGGCTATCGCGCTAGACGTTCCCATGACTAAAGCGGAGCTTGCGAAGGTTGTCGTGGACACGTGCAAGAAAAACGAGCTGAGCGACTGCTATATCAGGCTTGTTATTACGCGCGGCAAGGGCGACCTCGGTTTAAGTCCCAAAAACTGCGAAAAGCCGACGCTGTTCTGTATCGCGGCAAAAATCAAGCTTTACACCGCCGAGGAATACGAAAAGGGCATGGCGGTCATAACGTCCGTGCAGCGTCGTAACAAGGCTACGATCGTCGATCCGCAGATAAAGTCGCTCAACTATCTTAACAATATTCTGGCTAAAATCGAAGCCAACCGCGCAGGAGCGGCGGAAGCGCTTATGCTCAATCACGACGGAATAGTTACCGAATGTACGGGCGACAATATCTTTATCGTAAAAGACGGCGTTATCTACACTCCGCCCGTGTATATCGGAATATTGGACGGCATTACGCGCCGCACCGTTATCGAGGTCGCGAAAAAGCTTAACATCGAAGTTAAAGAACAAGAGTTTACGCTCTTTAACGTCTACAACGCCGACGAGTGCTTTTTGACGGGCACTGCCGCCGAAGCTATCGCCGTAACAAAAGTGGACGGCCGAACGATAGGCAGCGGCGTTCAGGGCGAAGTAACCAAAAAGATTTTAGTTGAGTTTCAAAAGGCAACTAAGTTACCCGAGTACGGCGTCGACATAAAATAGGCGCATAAAAAACGGAGAAAACAATGAACAGTGATAAGATAAAAACAGGCTTGGAAAAAGCGGCTCACCGTTCGCTTATGAAAGCGCTCGGGTGGACGGACGGCGATATTAAAAAACCGCTTGTGGGAATAGTAAGCGCGCAAAGCGAAATCGTTCCCGGACACATGCACTTAAACAATCTTGTTGCGGCGGTCAAAGAGGGCGTCGCGAGTGCGGGCGGCAAAGCGGTAGTCGTACCCGCTATAGGCGTTTGCGACGGCATTGCCATGGGGCACGAGGGAATGAAGTATTCGCTCGTGACGCGCGAGCTTATTGCCGACTCGGTGGAGTGCATGGCGCGCGCTCATGCGTTCGACGCGCTCGTGCTTGTTCCCAACTGCGACAAAATCGTGCCCGGCATGGTCATGGGCGCGCTTAGAGTTAATATTCCCGCAATCGTTGTCAGCGGCGGCGCAATGCTCAACGGCAACGCGTGCGGAAAAAGAATTTCGCTGACCGATATGTTCGAGGCGGCGGGCGCGGTCAAGAGCGGAAAAATGACCGAAGAGGATTTAGCCGAATACGAAAACAACGCTTGTCCCACCTGCGGCTCGTGCTCGGGCATGTTTACCGCAAACAGCATGAACTGCGTTATGGAAGCTGTGGGTTTTGCGCTTAAAGGCAACGGCACCGTCCCCGCGGTTTTCTCGGAAAGACTGAGACTTGCCAAGCTCACGGGCGAGGCGGTAATGGAGCTGATTAAGCGCGACGTCCGTCCGCGCGACATCTTTACGCTCGAGGCATTTAAAAACATTATCGCGGTGGATATGGCGCTCGGCTGCAGTACGAATACCGCGTTGCACCTTCCCGCTATCGCGCACGAGGCAAAGCTTACATTGCCGCTCGAGCTGTTCAACGAGCTCAGCGAGCGCGTGCCCAACCTGTGCAAGCTCGCCCCCGCGGGTCAGCACTTCATGGAGGATCTTTACTATGCCGGCGGCGTTTATGCGGTAATGAAGGAACTGCTCGACGCAGGGCTTATCAACGGCAATCTGCCCACGGTCTCGGGCAAAACCGTAAAAGAGAATATTGCGGACGCAAAGGTGCGCAACCCCGAAGTAATAAGGCCGATAGACAAGCCTTATTCCGCTACGGGCGGATTGGCGGTATTAAAGGGCAATCTAGCGCCCGACGGCTGTGTAGTTAAGCGCAGCGCAGTTGCGCCCGAAATGCTTGTAAACCGCGGCACGGCTCGCGTTTTCGACAGCGAGGACGAGTCGATTGCGGCAATCCTCGGCGGAAAAATCAAGGCGGGCGACATTGTTGTCATTCGTTACGAAGGGCCCAAAGGCGGTCCCGGAATGCGCGAAATGCTTATGCCCACCGCATCTATTGCCGGCATGGGCTTAGACAAGTCGGTTGCTCTTATTACCGACGGCAGGTTCTCGGGCGCAACGCGCGGCGCGAGTATCGGACACGTTTCCCCCGAGGCGGCGGAAGGCGGGCCTATCGCACTTGTTAAAGACGGAGACATAATCTCTATCGATATGACGAAATACTCGATTACTCTTGAGGTTTCCGACGAAGAGCTCGAGTCCCGCCGCAAAGCCTTGAAACCCGTTGTACACGAGGTAGACGGCTATTTAAAAAGGTATGCAAGCTTAGTGACCTCTGCTGACAAGGGCGCGGTTTTTCGCGGATAAATCGCTCTACTATGCTTTACAACATCCTCTCGACGTATTTCCTATACGCCTTCGGAGGCTGTTGCTCGCCTAGCGAGCGATTTCCCTCGCGAAAGACTTTTGATAAATTGCTTGACGTATGTGCTTAATACGCCGTCGGCTTCGCTATTCTTGTCTTTCGCTCGATTTCCCTCGCGAACTCGCGGATAAATAGGTGGAGATTCCTCGTCGGCTTGCGCCTCGCTCGGAATGACTTTATTTAAAGCATTGCGGGGGTTCGGGGACACAATTGCAAGTGTCCCCGGCGTGTTTTTCGGTTCCTTTTTGTGCGCTACAAAAAGGAATAAGTTTCTTTTAATTTGCCAAATCAAAGGAGAAAAAAATGACCGGAGCGGAGATACTTATAAATTGTTTACTCGAACAGGGCGTTGACAGCGTTTTCGGATACCCGGGAGGGACTATTCTCAACGTTTACGATGCACTGTATAAGAGCGGTAAGATTCATCACTATCTGACGGCGCACGAACAGGGCGCGGCGCATGCGGCGGACGGTTACGCGCGCGCAACGGGCAAGGTAGGCGTTTGCTTTGCGACCAGCGGACCGGGCGCTACCAATCTTGTTACTGGAATTGCCACGGCGTACATGGATTCTACGCCCATGGTGGCAATCACGTGTAACGTTGCGAGCAATCTACTCGGGCGCGATTCGTTTCAAGAGGTGGACATAACGGGCATAACCATGCCGATTACCAAGCATAACTATATCGTGCCGAGCGTCGACAAGCTTGCCGACATTGTGCGCGAGGCGTTCTATATCGCAAACAGCGGACGCAAAGGTCCCGTTCTACTTGATATTCCCAAGGACGTAACTGCCGCGGAATGCGACTATACGCCCGCAAAGCCCATCAAGATAACCCCCGAGGGCGACGTTATGGACGCGGACTTAAAGAAAGCCGCGAAGATGATAAACGAATCCGTTCGTCCCTTTATCGTAACGGGCGGCGGCGTTATCGCGTCGGGCGCGGAAGAGGAGATCAAAAAGTTAGTCGCCTTGACCGACAGCCCCGTGTCGAGTACGCTTATGGGCTTGGGCTCGTACGATACCGAGGCTCCCGAGTTTACGGGAATGATAGGTATGCACGGCACAAAAGCGTCCAATATCGGCGTAAGCACCTGCGACCTGCTTATTGCCGTGGGCGCGCGCTTTTCCGACCGCGTGACTTCCGATTCAAGCAAGTTTGCGAACAACGCAAAGGTTCTGCACATCGATATCGACCCTGCCGAAATCAACAAAAACGTCAAAGCCGAACACTCGCTCACGGGCGACGCAAAAGAGATTTTAAAGAAGCTACTGCCCCTAGTTAAACAAAAACAGTCGGAAGAGTGGCTCAAGACGATAGAGGGCTATAAGCGCGAGTTCCCCAAAATGGACCTAAGACCCGAAGCCCCCATTAACCCCGAGTATATTCTCGAAAAGCTCACCGCGGAAACCAACGGCGATGCGATAATCGTAACCGAGGTCGGTCAGCACCAGATGTGGACGGGGCAGTTCTGTCACTTCGATAAGCCGCGCACCTTCCTTACAAGCGGCGGACTCGGAACAATGGGATTCGGTACGGGTGCTGCTATGGGCGCTCAGGTGGGCGTTCCCGGTAAACGCGTTATCTCCGTTGCGGGCGACGGGTGCTTCAGAATGAACTGCAACGAGCTGAGCACGCTTCAACACTACAATATCCCCGTAATCATAATAGTCATGAACAACGGCACGTTGGGCATGGTTCGCCAGTGGCAAACGCTTTTCTACGGCGGCAGGTACTCCGAGACCACGCTCGACCGCGGACCCGATTTCGTCAAGCTCGCCGAGGCGTTCTTTATCGATGGGTACTCCGTGCGAACCAAAGACGAGTTCGACAACGCGCTGAAGTCGGCGCTGAGCAAAAACGCTCCCGCCGTTATCGACGCCCACATCGACACCGACGAGTTCGTCCTGCCCATGGTCAGCCCCGGTCAACCCATTCAGAACATATTGACCGAAAAGAAGAAATAACACTTCGGACGCACGGAATGCCCTGTGCGTCTTTTTTTATAAAGGTATTGACATAATCGGATTTATACAGTATAATAATACAAAGAGTAAAAATTTTTCGTTCGGGGAGGGTAAAAGAGTGAAACGGCTGACGGCAGTGCTTTTAACAATATTGACGGCGTTATGCTTGGCTGTTTTTGTCGCATGCAACGGCAGCCCCGACTTAGATAACGGCGATGATAACGCAGCAAATAGCAGCAATAACGTTTCGGGTGAAAATCAAAGCTCGTGCGAAAATGTCTACGGCTATTTTACGGTAACCGAGAATATTGACGGCAAGCTTACCGTTACGGGTCTCAGTTCCTCATTTAATCAAACCGAGCTTGATATTCCCGCTAAACTGAACGGCAAACCGGTGTTCGGCATAAGAGCGGGAGCATTCAACGGACACGGCGAAATAAAACGGGTGAGCATCGCTTCTACGATTAAGTATATAGACGAAACGGCGTTTTCGGGCATGACGGGTTTGACTGCGATTGAAGCGTCGGGCGACTTTTATTTTACAAAGGACGGTGTGCTTTACAACTTCAACGGGGCACTTTTGCATTATCCCGTTGCCAAAACCGACGCATTGTTTTCGATACCCGAGTCGGTAAAAGACGTCGAGATAAAGATTATCTCGAAGAACGCGTTTGCGGGCGCGAAAAACCTGACGGGCATTGATTTCGGAAAAGTCGCAGCGATAGCCGACGGTGCGTTTGGCGAATGTACTAATCTGGTGACACTGATTAACGCTTCGAAAATCGAATACGTGTCGGCGTCGGCGTTTGCGGGTACGCCCGTATCGGCGCAGACCGCCGATTTTATAACTATAGGCAAAGTTCTGTTAAAATACAACGGTCAAGCGACGGAATTAACCGAATCGGATTTTCCCGAGGAAATTTTGCGCATCGCGTCATCTGCGTTTAGCGGAAATTCACGCTTAGAGAAGATTTATCTGCCGATGGGAATTGAGTATATCGATGACAACGCGTTTGAAAATTGCGAAAATCTTAAAAATATCCGGTATATTAATTATGCGTTGCCGAAAATAAATTCTGAAGTTTTTGTAAACTTGCATGAAGATTTCAAGTTTTACATTACCAAGTATGTAATCGACCAAGTAAGCGAAAACAGCAGTTGGTTCAGGTATAAAGCTTTGCTGCAAGGAGTAGCGACAAAGGCTTATTTTATTGATTTGGATAAATACGTAGATTTATATTACGGTGAAATAGTAACGCTTCCTTCCGAAAAAGTCGACGGGTGGTACAATAAAGGCTGGCAACGCCTGGCGGCAAATGACAATCCTTTCGGCGAGTATTTAACACCGGGAATATGGACGGAAACTGCGGAGACGGTAAATTTTAAGGCAGACCTGATAAGACTCGAGAACTATACGATTGTCTTTAACAACGGCGGAAAATCGGTGGGATCAATGCGTTACGACCGAGGCGATAACTGTACCGTTTCTCGATTAGGTTATTCGGTCAACGGCGTTGAGGGAGCTTTTTCGGGCAAAACCGAAATGGATAACTGCGCCGTCGGAAGCTATTACGGTTCGGCTACAGTCGAGGGGAATGCGGTTGCCGTATTCAAAGGATGGGAGATTAACGGCAAGCTTTTGACCGACGGAATTTGGGACGGATATTATTCGGACGGAGTATTGGAGGCGTACGCCGTTTGGGAACCCTTAACTTTTACCGTCACGCTCGACGACGGTAACGGCGGTATAACAACGCATGAATGTAATTATTTCGACGGTTTGGTGTTACCTGTACCCGACCGTGACGGCTTTACGTTTTTAGGTTGGCAAGACAGTGACGGAGAAGTCTATAATGGAACGTTGAATCCCAACCGAGATTTTTCGCTTACACCAAAGTACAAAGCATAATAAAAAAGAGTAAGATTTTTCGTTCGGGGAGGTTAAAAGAGTGAAACGGCTGACGGCAGTGCTTTTAACAATATTGACGGCTTTATGCTTGGCTGTTTTTGTCGCATGCAACGGCAGCCCCGACTTAGATAACGGCG
>CAZBTB010000004.1:0-16639 GCA_964494605.1 uncultured Lachnospiraceae bacterium | reverse complement strand
GTCTTCGCGCATTACGCCCGTTGACGACGAGCTTATTCCGCACGGTGATTATCTCGACATTGACGGAACGCCGTTTTCGTTTAAGGACGCCGTTAAGCTTGGTAAGAACATGTTTTCCGACGAGCACATTATAAAACTGTGCAACGGATTCGATTTTAACTATTGTATCGACCGCGAGACCGAGAACGGTCTCGAGCTGTGTGCAACCGTCTACGACGAGAAGAGTGGCAGGTTTATGGAATGCTTCACCACGCTCCCCGGGGTACAGCTTTATACGTCCAATACCATCAACGGCACGGTGGGCAAAAAGATTTACAAAAACCACGCCGCGCTCTGCCTTGAGACGCAGGGCTATCCCAACTCGCCCAACTGTCCCGAGTATCCCTCGACTATTCTCAAGAAAGGTGATGAGTACAAAACCACAACGGTTTATAAGTTCTCGGTTAAATAAAATTTTGACATAATAAAAAAAACGGCAGGGTAATAAACTCTGCCGTTTTTTGAATGCGGTTGGTAATTAGCCGCGTTTAAAAGTTTTACCGTCATCGTCTGTTATCCACCGATTGCCCTGCTCATCTTTGTATTGCTTGCCGTATTCGTATTCTTGTTTTAATTTAATGATATTTCCGTGTTCATCTTTGGCTTCGCATTTTTTGCGATAATCGGGAGCAGGGGTCATTAGTTCTTTGAGTAATTTTATTATGCCGTAAAATATGAAACCCAATGCTATTGTTACACCGAAAGGAATATAACTGATAAAATAAAAGATAGAGGGCAACACACCTTTGTCGTCGCTTCCCTTTCTGTATTTTGCTAATAGGTAGTGGGAACCGAATCCTGCCGCTAAGATAGCAATAGCCCAAATCGTGATGACTGCGATTGCCCCTGAATCTATTGCTATGAAAGCAATCAAGTCCCCGACAAAAATAAAAAACAATACTAGTGCTATTCCGAATATAACAAAAAGGATAATTCCCCAGACTAAATTTTTCTTGCTCATAATACAGTTCTCCTTTGTTTAAGTAAGAACAGTATACTCGCAATTTTTGAGAATGTCAAGTAAAATTCTCAATTTTTGATATACTTTAAACAGTGGAAGTAGGATTTAAGGAAAATTTAAAAATGCTGAGGGCGTTGAAGCGTGTTTCGCAATCCGAGCTTGCAAATGTTTTAAACACAACGTTTAAAACGGTTTCGCATTGGGAGACGGGATACAGTGAGCCGTCCATTGCGCAGATTGTTGAGCTTGCTAAATTTTTCGGTGTTTCTACTGACGAATTGTTATGTAAATAAAGAAGTGGAGATTCCTCGTCGGCTTGCGCCTCACTACTCGCGCGTAACAAGGCGTGCCGCCTTGGACAGCGCTATGCGCTGTCTCGCGTTTTCGGTAAAAACGCACGCGCTCGTGAATACCGTCGCAAAATGCCCTTGCAAGCAAGCATTTTTGCTCGGCATTGACGAAATGACAAAATAGAATAAACGTCTCGGGTTGATACTAAGTTTAGTATTTATCCGAGACATTTTTATCCTATAATGTCATTCCGAGCGAGCAAGATTTACCTTGCGACGAGGAATCTCCACCGATTGAAAAAATGCCGGTTTGCTTTGACCAAACGGGCATTTTTCAGTTTTATTCTTTTTTGGCGGCTGTGAGGAAAAAGTGCTTGTTGGTCGTAAGGCGCGGGTCGTCGGAGAGCTTTATTGCTTCGTCCACGTTAATAATCGCGTTTTCGTAGTCGCCGAGGTAGTAATAGGCCAGTGAGATAAGGTCGTAGGGAAGCGCGCCCCAGGCGGCGGGTTCGTTTATGTAGCTGTTGGAGCGTGAAGTTATGGAGAGAGCTTTTCTAAGGAAAAATATCGTTCCGTGCCAGTCGCTGCGGTCGAACAGTGTTTTGGCGTAGTCGACTGCGGGTTCGCGGAGATTGGGTGCTTCGGCAACGGCGCGCAGGTACCATCGCTCTGCAAGGGCGATATGTCCGAGCCTCAGGTGACAGCGCGCGATGTACCGCATACTTGCGGCGCGTTCGTCCGTCCAGGTTGCGGAGGGCAGGGAGAGGTGTTTTTCGAGAATTTCGATTGCATCGGCGTACCTGCCGTAAAACATATACTCGCGACCGAGATAGTGAACGTTGCGGTCGTTGTCGGGGTTCTCGGCTACGGCAAGCTCCAGCAGCGGCAAGTATGACGCGCGCGATTTGTCGGAGTCGGGATAGTGGTGGAGCGTTACGCCGTTTAGCGTCACGGTGCGCGGCATTCCGAGACCTGTGTACTGCAAAACCTCATGCACGGGATTGACCCACTTAAAGCCCTTGAGCGCGTGAGCCTTTTCTATAAGGAACTCAACGCCCGGTTTGCCGTCTTCGTGCGACCAGATATAGCGGTAGCGTCCTTGTTGTGCGCCGTCCGTTTTAAGCCACTCGTGTTCGAGCTTTTCCCGCCAGCCTTCTTCGAAAACTTCGTCCAGATCGGTGCATATGCAAACGTCGGTATCGAGCGGGACGAGCTTAAGCGATTCGTTTCTCGCCTTGTCGAAACGCCACGGACTTATGATTTTTTGCGTAACGCTTACGCCTGCGGCTTCCAGCGACGCTACCGTTCCGTCCGTCGAGCCCGTGTCCAGAACCACGACGTTGTCCGCCTCGCGCATGGACTTTGCCCAGCGTGCGGCAAATTTCTCTTCGTTTTTGGCAATTGCATAAACCGTTATAATCATAATTACTTATATGCGGCAAAGCGGCGGGGCGTTACATTGATGACTTCGGAAAAATAAATTATATAGGAAAATAATCATAATATGAAATATTATTTACTGCACCCGCACATCCGCCCGAAGGCGGATTTCCTTTTGTCTGATAAAACCGACAACGGTTGACGAAAGCAGGCGGGATATTGTAAAATAAAAGAACTGTGAGAGCGATTTTTCAAGCCTGCAAAAAATCTGAAAAAAATGAAAAATGTGCTAAAAACGCTTGTCTAAATCGAATAAGGTATACTAAAAAGCCTTGACAAATGCCGCCCGATGTGGTATTATTACGGCGTTGTCGGTTCGTGACGGCAGACCTTGTTCAAAACTTTCGGGGGTGTACAGGTTTCGACGGCGCGGGGACGACGGGAAAAAGCAAGTGGCAGGGTCGGCTGCCTCAAAAACGCAAAAAGCAATAAATGCTAACACTCAAAAAGCTGCAGCTCCGGTTGCACTCGCTGCGTAACTAATAACGCAGTCGCCGCACTCCGTTCATCGACGGCGGAACATGCGGTGTCATTTCAGTCGGTCAACCTTAGTTAATGTCGGTTTGCATTAACTAAAGCCTCTTAAAACCGGACGGCGCGACGCTTTGTCCCTTGCGCGTCTCGATTCCGCCCTATCAAGCAACTGACTAAACTTGTAGAAAGTCCCGCCTATCCATGTCGGAAGGGAGTTCGATTCTCCCCACCTCCACCAAAAAATCAATCGCTTGACGATAGATTTTTTGTGGAGAGTAGTTGAGAAGAAAATTGGGCTAAAACGCGCTGGTTGTCTTTTTCTATCTTACCTAAAATATAATATTGACCTTGGGGTTATAGCTCAGTTGGTAGAGCGATGCGTTCGCAACGCATAGGTCACGAGTTCGAGTCTCGTTAGCTCCACCAGTGAAAAAAGTCGTATTTTGTCAAAAGATAAATGCGACTTTTTTGTGTAACGAAAACCACGCGATAGTGGCGTGCTTCAAAAAAGGTTAACCGATGTAACAAGACAAAAGAACTCCGATTGTGATAGAATGGGAATGACCTGCCAGTCACAAACAAACTAAAACACAAACAGATACTGTGTCGATGGAAAGATGTAGAGACAGTAGAGGGAGAAGTATGTCCCAGAAAATGAAATACCACCAGCTATGCGGGTGAATATTTCTTCTTTAATTATTGTAAAGGTTGTTAAAGAAGTACTTTTATCAACTAAACATAAAAGAGCGGAGAAGATCTAAAGATTCTTTCCGTTTTTTGGGTGAGGCTCATTTCCTTGACAGATTTATAATATTATACTATAATAAACAAATCGGAAAAATCCGAAAACTGAAATTTATAGTTTGAAGTCTGCGTATTGTAGAATAAAGTGTTCCCATTATAAACGCAAACATATTTTCGGTGGTAGCATGTTAAATAAGTTTTATGAATCTCTCGGAGGGGCAACAAGCATTCCCGTGATTATCATTTCGGTTACGCTTATGCTCTTCGTTGGTTTTTTGTTTACCCGCATTACCAAGCTGTTAAAATTGCCGAACGTTACGGCATATATATTGGCGGGCATCGTGATAGGTCCTTTCTGTCTCGACCTTATTCCCGCGCCTGTCATTACGGGAACGGATTTTATTTCGGATATTGCACTCGCGTTTATCGCGTTCGGAGTAGGGCAGTTCTTCAGGTTCTCCGCTCTGAAAAAGAACGGTGCGAAAGTGGTGGTCATAACGTTATTCGAGGCGCTCACCGCGTCCGTCGTTATTTTTATTTTAACGTTTTTCATCTTACGTCTTGGCTTTGCGTTTTCGCTCGTGCTTGCCGCACTGGCTTCGGCAACCGCGCCCGCGTCTACCATGATGACCATTAGGCAGACCAAGGCGAAGGGCGATTTCGTGGATACTCTCCTTTCGGTCGTCGCGCTTGACGACGTGGTGAGTCTGATTGCGTTTTCGGTGGCGATTTCGGTCGCGCTCGCCTCGATGGGCGGAAACCTTTCGGCAGGGGATATTCTGCTGCCCATCGTTTACAACATAGTGCTCGTGGGAGTGGGAATTCTGTTCGGATTTTTGCTCAAATTTCTGATGAAGAAACGTTCGACGGATAACAGACTGATTGTTTCCGTTGCGTTGATTTTTGCAGTCTGCGGAATCGGCGCCGCGCTCAACGTATCGCCGCTTCTCGGATGTATGGCGATGGGTACGGTGTATATCAATGTTTCCGACGATGAAAAGCTTTTCAAACAGCTCAACTATTTTTCTCCGCCGATTTTGCTGTTGTTCTTTGTACGGTCGGGATTGAGCTTCCGCTTAGACGTTTTATTCGATTTCGGCACGGGAATCGGAGGAATACCTTTGCTTGTAATCGGTGTATTGTACTTTATCGTGCGTATAACTGGCAAGTATGCGGGAGCGTTTGTCGGTTGCCTCGCCGTAAAAAAACCGCCCGAAGTGCGGAATTTTCTGGGGCTTGCGCTGATACCGCAGGCGGGCGTTTCCATAGGACTTGCGGCATTGGGTGCGCGTCTCTTGGGCGGGGACGCGGGCAGTATGCTCCAAACGGTCATTTTATCGTCGAGTATTTTATACGAGCTTATCGGACCCGCTTGCGCAAAGCTCTCGCTCTATCTTTCGGGTTCGTACGGAGCGAATGCGGAGTCTGTTTCGGAAAGTGTAAATGAGACTGTAGAGACGGGGGAGCCGAGCGAAGTCGAAACACTGGAAGCGCGCCTAAGGCAGATACAGAGTGAAATCGAGAAAAAGAGATATGCCCGTTCGGAAGAAGAGGAAGCGTTTATGGAGGCTGTGGACGACGCATACTACGCCGAAACGGAAGAGGATACAATATCGGATTATATGAAACGTAAGTTTAAAAACAGGAGGTAGTAATGAGCGATTTTTTTGCGGATTTATTGGGTGAATGGTCTAAGGGAGTTAATATCGGTTCGGTGGCGTTTAAAATAGTGCTTGCGGTAATCTTTGCGGCCGTGCTCGGGTGCGAGCGCGCGAAGAACCGTCATGCGGCGGGACTCAGAACGTTTATCGTTGTTTCGCTGGCGTCCACCGTTGTGGCGATTGCCGATCTGTTTTTGATTGGCGTTTACGGCATTGCTTTTCCGTTTTTGTCGTCGGCGACAGTTATAGGGATTGCCGTAATCAGCACAAATACTATTTTGTTCAGCTCCAAAAACCAGTTAAAGGGGTTAACCACTTCGGTGGGGCTGTGGGCGGTGTCTATCATTTCGGTCATTCTCGGCTTAGGGCTTTACACGGTTGCGCTGTTTGCTTTTCTCGTGCTCATGCTCAGTTTGACGGTGTTTACCAAGCTCGAGCAGATTACCAAGCGTAAATCCAATCATTTTGAAGTGCATCTCGAATTAAAGGGCAGAAACCTGTTGCAGGAGTTTACCGCGACCATTCGTGAGTTCGGGCTGAAAATAAATAATATCGAAATCAACCCCGCATATGCCAATACCGGATTGGGCGTTTATACCATGGCACTTACCGTAGCGGATAAAGAGCTGAAAAAGAAAACGCATGAAGAGATCGTAACGGCGCTCTCCACTTTGGATTGCGTTTCGTATGTAGAAGAAATTTGATGCGGTTATTAACAAATGCGGCGTAAGTAAAAAATTATCGAATTTACGCATTGACTTCGATAAAGTATTTTGCTGTGATAATGTATTTTATCATGGCAAAATTTTTTTGACAAAATAAAAGTATAAAAAATCATATTTTTAGGTATAAAGCGCTATTGCATTTTTAATTGTATCGTATTATACTTAATCTAAGCAGATGCTTACATACAAATAAATAATGTATTACCAGAGGAAAATTATATGAATAATACCTTCTTTGTTTACGATTATCATTTAAATGGGAATAACGATGACGAGGCGATAGCGCGTTGCATTTCGGACGCAAAGAAAGCAGAGAGCCGCACTGTGGTATTCGACCGTAAGGATTGGCTTGTTTCGACTGCGGTCTTATTGCCGTCGGATACCGAAGTTATTATAGACGGTTGTACGGTCAAGCAGGCGGATTTTACGTATGACAATGTATTCAGAGGCGACAATCTTGTTTTGTCAGACGAGGATAAAAACGGCACTCCGCTGGATTGCTTGCCGATACGGAACATTAAAATAATCGGTAAAAACGGCGGCAGGATTTCGGGGCCGGATAAAAATCGCGTCGGATTTCATCCCGTACTCGGGGAAGAGCAGGAAACGGTGGGAGATTTTTGGGGTTGGCGCACGCTGATGGTTTCCCTGACAAGATGCGAGGGATTCGAGATAGGCGGATTGACTTTTGAAAAATCCCGTTGTTGGACGATGTCGTTCGATATTTGTTCGGGAGGCTATATTCATGACCTTAATATCTTTACCGACGTGAAAAACGGAGACGGTATCGATTTCCGTTCGGGCTGTCACGATTGTAAGGTAGAGAATATTTACGGAAAGACTTCGGACGACACGGTTGCTTGCACTGCGTTATATAAACCCGGACGCAAATATCCCGACAAGAATTACTTATATACGTTAGAGCCGGGGCGTTGCATTGACGGCGGCAGCGAAAGAAAGGATATTTACAACATAACGATCCGCAACGTCAAATCGGGCGGAAAGCACCACGGGATTATATGCCTTGCCGCAAACGGCTGTAAGGTTCATGACATAACGATAGAAAACATTTCGGAAGATTCGTTCGGCGAGGTTAATCCGCACCGTGAGGCTACCGTCAAGATTTATACGGGCTACGGGACCTATTGCGTAAAGGGCGACATCCGGGACATTTCGGTCAAAAACGTGCGCGGTTGTTACGCCGATTATGCGGTTTATTCGAATGCCGAAGCGGAGAACGTTACGCTTGAAAATATAACGCACGAAAATGAAAACGCAGAGGCAATAAAACTGGATTTTCCCGAAGGATTTACCGTGATTGCGTAGTCGGTTTAGATAAGCGACGGGTTTATACATTTTCCGACAAAAGTCCGTATAATAAGACGGAAAAACCGTGTTAAAATTATCCGTATCACTATCGGAGGTTTACGGGGTTGGACACGGGAGCGGTTACATATGCGGGCGGGGTGAAAAAATCGGGCAGGAGCGCGGAGACGCCGCTCATTTTGATTATGGGCAAGTACGCGGCGTACTTTCTGACGTGTTTGGTGCTGTGGCGTGCTAAGACGGGTTTTATAGGTTCGTTCGCGACGGGCTTTTATTGGGCGCTGGCGTTCTTGGGCGAAAACCCGTTTGTGCTGTTGCCGCTGTACATACTGTCTGCGCTCGTCGTTTCTTTTAACTTTAACACCGTCATTTCGGCGGTGATATCGGCGGTGGTCGTGACTGCGTCCGTGCTTCTTATCAAAAAGCTTAACCGTGATTTCAGCTTACCGTATATGTTGCTTATCGGTGCGGTAAGCTACGGGGGATTTATTTATTTCGACGTAGTAAACGGCGGTAGGTGGCTGTTTGCGTGTCTTAACCTGATTTTCGCTCTGATTTTTACGTACGTCACCGTATGCGCGTTAAAGCCCGTCACTGTGGGTAAGCTTAAACGTAAGCCGCTCGATACCGAGCTTGCGTCGCTCGCGATAGTGTTAAGCGTGGTTTGTCTGGGGTTTGCGTCGCTTGACTTTTATAGATTAAAACCGCTTTACGCGTTTGCAATGCTGGTCATTGCAAGTGCGTCCTATCTGCTCGGTCGGGGCGGAGCGCTCGTTACTGCCGTAGCGGCGGGGTTCGGCGGAGCGTTGTTTAATTATGATATAACGGTGATTGCGCTGTTGGCGTTTGCGGGCGCGGTGCTTACCGTGTTTACTGGTGCGCCGCGTATTCTGTCCGTTCTTGCGGCAATCATGGCGGCGGTGGTATTCGAGCTGTATTTCAACGTCGATTCGTCGAATATCCTTTACGACCTCATATCGTTAAGCGTGGGCGGAGCGTTGTATGCGGTTATTCCCAAGCGGCGTTTTAACGAACTGAAGGAAAAATATTTCGCGCCGCATGACAAGCTTGCCGAAAGGAGTTTGATCAACGGCAGTCGAATCGAGACGGGCGAAGAGCTCAAAAAGGTTAGCGCAATTTTCGGAGAAATGGGCAGGGCTTTGAGAAACTCGGCAAGCCCCGTGGGTTTTTCGCCCGACGAGATTTACCGTGCGGTCAGAAGCGGTATTTGCGGTAAGTGCGTCCGAGTCGGTGAGTGCGACGCCGAAGAATCGCTAAAATGCTTATGTGGAATCGCATCCGACGGTACGCGGTCGAACGTAAGCGACGTTCCGTATCTTATCGAAACCGATTGCCCGCACGTGGCGCGGCTTTTGTCCGTTGCGGGCGAGTATGCCGACTCGGTCTTACGCCGCCGCGAAACGGTGGACAAGGACGCCAAGCTTCGCGGCGAGCTTGCCGAAGAGCTAGAGGGAGTGGAGACGATATTAAGCGAGACGGCGCGGCTTGCCGCACTGCCCGTCGGTTACGAGCCCGAAAAAGAAAAGCTTTTACTTGAAGAGCTGAATTACCGCGGAGTGAGCGCGACGGACGCGCTCGTGACCTCGGGTACTCTCGACAAGGTCACGCTTATAGTCAAAGGCGCGGGCGACGACGGTGCGCTGATTTCGGACACGGTGGGCAAGGTGCTCGGCTCGGAGTTTACGGTCACGTCGTCTAAGCCTGCGGCAATCGTCGGGTACAGCGCAGTCAAGCTGACCGAGCGCACCGATTACGACGCGGTGTTCGGTTCGTCCAATATCTCCAAGTCCAAAGAAGCTACGGGCGACACGCATTCGTTTATCAGGATAAGCGACACAAAGTTTATGATGGCGCTGTGCGACGGCATGGGCAGCGGCAGTAAGGCGGGCAGGGTGAGCGAAACGGCGATAGACCTGGTGGAAAGCTTTTTCCGCGCGGGCTTTGGCAGCGATTTCATTTTGAAAAACGTTAACCGCTTTCTTTCGTACGAAACCGACGAAAGCTTTGCGGCATTCGATATTCTCGTGTGCGACCTCAATACTCTCGAGCGAAGTATAATCAAGCTCGGTTCGCCTGCGTCCTACATTGCAAACGGTGCAGGGGTTGCGCGTATCGAGGGCAACTCTTTGCCGCTCGGCGCGCTGAGTGAGGTTACTCCCTCTGTATACGCCGATACCGCTGCGGGCGGAGACACGGTCGTGTTCGTGTCGGACGGAATTTCCGACCTTTTCCCCGGCGACGAACTTGCGCGTTTTATCAACCTAAAATCTTCGTTACCCGTAAAAGCGTTGTGCGAGGAGATTGTCGACAGAGCGAAAGAGCTTTCGCGCGGTGTTAACGACGATATGACCGTAACGGCGGCGAGGATTATGCGCAGAGTTTAGATACTTTCCGCGTCAAACTATTGACATTTTTCCGAATGGCATATATAATAGTACTATGATTGACTTTTCGGTTCAATTTAATGTTATTGCGTTTGCCGTCGTAGCAGCCGTTGCGGGAATCTACTTTTTCGGCAACGTGATTTTGCTTGCCCGTATGAACAAACGCGGGGCAAGCTTTCCGTCCGTTGCGTTTTTTCTTTTCGGATTGATTTTTCTTCTGGTGTCGTTCGCACTTTCGGCGATCGCTCTTATTGCCAGGTTTAAGCTTTTCGGAACTTCTGTTTCGGTGTCCGATAGCAATTTGATTATTTCGGGGAGCGGCAGCGGGTTTACCGTTCCGTTTATAGGTAGGTTTATGCAGTCGGTATTCGATGCGCTCATGATGGAGTGTTTCGTGTACGGCGTTTTTGTTCTGACCCTTTTATGCGTTATCGTTTGTCCCGTTAAATGGAGACGCCGCAGCGGCGATGTGCTCGAGCCCGTAAAGCGTCACGGCGACGGCGACGGTTACGTCACGGTGGAGAGCGGAGCGTTTTCGGGTGCGCAGCAATTACGGGAAGAGTCGGTGACGGCAGCTCCCGTTATTGTTTCCGAGCCGCAGCCGGAAGAGAAAACCGAAGAGATTATCCGAGAAATCCGAGAACCGCAGGAATACCACGAGCCCGACAGTGCGCCCGAGGAAGAGTTTGTTAGCGAAGAGTCGGATAATGAGATCGAGGACGACGTTCCTATTGCCGAGAAGAAAGAACCGGTTATCGAACCGGAGCTCGAAGATGAAGAAGAGCAAGAGGACGACGAGCCTTTTACCGTTGTCGACGAGGTCGAAGAAGAGACTGACAACGAAGAGGAAATATTGCCCGATATAATACTTGACGACGAGTCGGACGAGGTCGAAGAGGAGCAGTCCGACGAAAATGAAACGTCGGATGATATAATATTCGACGATGATGTTGATGAACTACCCGAGCCCGATATAGAGGAGCAATCCGACGAAGATGAGGAGCAGGCTGACGAGATTGAGGAGCAGTCCAAAACCGAATCGGAGGAACAAGCCGACGAAATCGAAGAGATGACCGAATCCGAATCGGAAGAGCAGTTCGATCCCGGAATAGAAGAACTGTACGACGAGGTTGAGGAACAGCCCGAACCCGAAACGGAAGAACAGTTCGTTCAGCCGAGTGAAGAACAGCCGGTTGAGGTTACCGAACCTGTTCTCGAAGAGGAAGCCGAGGCAGAACCCGAGGAGAATGAGACGGAGCTCGAAGATAAAAAAGAAGGGCCCGAGGAAACCGTAGTTCCGATCGAAGAAGAGAAAAAGCCCGAACGCGTTTATGAGTTCGAGGGAATGGATATCAATCCGCAAACTATAGAAAAGCGCGAGCACCGTACGAGTGTTATGCCGCACGAAGCGAAGACCATCGAGAGAAAGACGGTTTTGGGCAAAGGACGGAGACGCGTTATTACAAGCCGCGCGAGCGAGATTTTCGAAGAATATATCGAATCGAAGGAAGAGCCCGAGAGAAAGAGAATAGAAGCGACTATCGATAAGATAACCGTTTCGGATGCGGACAGAAAATAAGGCTTAAAGTTATGGCGATGAGTAGTAGAGCCGAGCGGGCGCCCGATTACAGAGTGACGTTTGCGGCGTGCACGGTAAGTATAATAAATCAGGCGATAATTACAAACATTACCGCGTTGCTTTTCGTTTCTTTCATGAGGCTATACGGTTTCGAGGTGTGGCAGCTCGGACTTCTTGTGGGCATCAATTACTGTACTCAGCTTGTTGCCGACGTGATTTTAACGGTGCTTATCGACAAGGTTTCGCCGCGTAAGTTTGTGCTTGTCGCCGAGTTGCTTTCGGCGTTGGGGCTCATTATGTTTGCCGCTTTGCCCATGATTCCCGCGGTGATAAACGGCGGAGCGGTTTTCGGCGTAATGATAGCCGCTACCGTGGTTTTCGCATTTGCGGGCGGAATGGGCGAAGTCATAATCTCGCCCATCGTAGACTCAATACCCGATTCGAAAAGTAAGTCGGGAATTATGGCGCTCATGCATTCGTTCTATGCTTGGGGTCAGGTCGTGACAATTATAGTGACCTCGCTGTACGTTTTTTTTGCGGGAGCGGAAAACTGGCACTATATAATTTTTCTGTGGGCGCTGTTGCCCGTAGCCGGAATAGTACTGTTTTCGGTCTGTCCCATACCTAAGCGCGAAGCGGAGCCCGGCGGGGTAAAGCAAAAGAGCAAAACGATGTTTTCACCCTTTATGCTGCTCGCAATGCTTGCGATTTTTACGGCGGGCGGTACGGAAATAACCGTCAACCAATACGTTTCGACGTTTGCGACTTTGTCGCTCGGGTTTGATAAAGTGACGAGCGATCTTGTGGGAATGTGCCTGTTTGCGGTCATGATGGGCATAGGTCGCACGGCATACGGACTTATGGGCGACAGGCTCAATATGAATCGCGTGCTCATTTTCGGGAGCTTATTCAGCTTTTTCTTTTATCTGATCGCGGGACTTGTACCCGTTCCGTGGGTGGCGCTCGTCGCATGCGTGCTGTGCGGCTTGTCAGTGTCGCTTTTGTGGCCGGGAACGCTCGTCGTAGCGTCCGCCCGTTTTCCTGCCGCGGGAGCCTGGATATTTGCGTTGCTCGCTATCTGCGGTGACCTCGGTGCTTCGGTTATACCGATCGGCGCGGGATTTTTCGCCGACAGCCTCGGTTTAAATTGGGCTTTCGTTATTTCCGCGGTAATTCCTCTTGTGTGTTTTGCGGCAAATGTGTTATTATATAAGAGCAATAAAAAATGAAGCCGCATTCATCACCGTATACGAACTACGTGTGATATTGCCGCGTTGGTTACGTACGTTATTGTACGCGCCCTAGCGGCAAATCACCTGTTGTCCGTCTACGGCGCGACTGCGACTTCATTGCGAGGTCGTATCTTAGAATAAAATTCGATAAGGAGTAAATTATGTACGTATTCGGAGTGGATATCGGTGGCACTGGCGTTAAGTCGGGAATTGTGGACGACAAGGGAAAGGTTATAATAAAGTCGTCCGTTCCTACCGACCAAGGACATGATTATAAAGTAGTCGTAAAGGATATAGCCGAACAGCTTAAAAAGTTATCGGCGGACAGCGGAATCGCTTTGAATGAGATTTCGGGTATCGGTATCGGCTGCCCAGGCGCAATCAACAGCGAAAAGGGTACGGTCGACTACTCGAACAATCTCGAGTGGGTGGACGTTCCGCTTCTTGACGAGCTCAAAAAATACATAGACCTTCCTTCCAAGGTCAGCAACGACGCCAACGTTGCCGCACTCGGCGAAACGGTTTTCGGCGCGGGCAAGAATTATCACGACACTATTTTGGTAACGCTGGGCACGGGCGTGGGCGGCGGCGTGGTTATCGACAACAAGCTTTTCGAGGGCAACGAGAGCAAGGGCACGGAGCTGGGGCATATGGTTATCATGCACGGCGGCGAGCTTTGCACCTGCGGACGTCGCGGCTGCCTCGAGGCTTATGCGAGCGCGACCGCGCTTATCCGTGACACAAAGGTCGCAATGCGCAAGGATAAGTCCAGCAAGATGTGGGAATACGTGGGCGGCGACATAAACAAGGTTGACGGCAAAACAGCGTTCGAGTGCTCGAAAAAAGGCGATTATTCGGCAAAGAAAGTCGTTGACGATTATCTCGAGTATCTGGGCGAGGGCTTGTGTAATTTTATCAATATTTTCCGTCCGCAGGCGATAATCTTAGGCGGCGGCGTGTGCGCACAGGGCGATTATCTGACTAAACCCTTAAAGCGCTTTATCAAAGACTTTGCTTACGGCGGCGATAAATCCCCGTCGGTTGAATTGCTTATTGCGTCGCTCGGCAACGACGCGGGACTTATCGGCGCGGCGTCGCTTATGCTGGGCGAAGGCGTCGAAAGCTTGAGATAAAATTCGATAAAACGAAAGGGCGCGACGCGGCGGCACGACAGTGCCGTAAAAACAATCCTGTGGATTGTTTTTAGCCAAAGCGGGGAGAAATCTATGATTTCGACCTGGGCAAGATACTTGCGATTGTGTTTCCCCTTTTAATCCCCCTCTCCACCTCTACCGATAAATTGTAATCTTTTACCGCCGTAACGCATATATAAATCTATATCTATATTTGGGAGCGGAGTATGAAAGATTTAAAAGACAGCAAGACTTTGCGCAATCTTACGGCGGCGTTTTCGGCGGAGAGCATGGCAACGCTTAAGTACGGTTTTTATGCGGACGCGGCACGAAAGGACGGCTATCGGGAGATCGCCGACATTTTCGATGAGACTGCGGGCAACGAGAAAGAGCATGCGGAAATTTGGTTTAAGATATTGTCCGGCGGCAAGATAGGTTCGACCGCCGAAAATCTGTCCGACGCGGCAAAGGGCGAGCATTACGAGTGGACCGATATGTACGAGCAGTTCGCCGCTACGGCAAAAGAAGAGGGCTTCGACGAAATAGCGCGGCTGTTTACCGAGGTCGGAAAAATCGAAAAGTCGCACGAAGAGCGGTACTTAAAGTACTTGCACGAAGTAAATAACAATACGGTTTTCGAAAAGCCGCAGCCCGTCACTTGGATTTGCATGAATTGCGGACACGAGCATTACGGCGAAAACGCGCCCGAGGTTTGTCCCGTCTGCGGACATTCGATAGCATATTTCAAAGTGAAATAAGGTAGAAATTTAATAAGGCGGGGATTCCTCCGCTACGCGTTACTTCGTGGCGTTCGGTGCTAAAGCACCTCGGCTAGCGAAATGACATTATATTGCATGGGCTATAGTTATCATTCCGAGTAAGGCGCGAGCCGACGAGGAATCCCGACCTTTTAAAACGAGGAATCTCCACCCATCAAAAAGATTTGCAAAATTTCCGAATATGTGGTAAAATCTATAAAAACCTTTCGAGGTGTACTATGGATAAAATTACCATGTCGGGCGAGGATTATATCGAGGCGATTTTCGTCTTGGGCGGAAGCGGTGAAGTAAAGTCTACGGACGTTGCGTCTACGCTCAGGGTTTCCCGCCCCGCAGTCAACAAGGCTATGACCGAGCTTATCGGTAAGGGTCTTGTCGACAAACGCAGTTACGGCAAGATTACGCTAACCGAAGCGGGGTTGACCCAAGCAAAAAAGGTATACGCGCGGCATACGCTGCTGCACGACTTTTTATTGTCCATAGGCGTAAGCTAAAAGACGGCGGCAATAGACTGCTGTAAGATAGAGCATTTCATCTCCGAAGAGACTGTCAAACGCCTTACCGAGTTTATGGACGGCAGGAGATAACTTTAGCCAAATAAAGTTTTTTTGTAAAAACCCCCTTAAATCGGTTGACAAGCGACGGAAAAAGGTGTATTATTTTCGCATAAACCGATGAGGTAAAGTAGTAGCTTAG
This sequence comes from uncultured Lachnospiraceae bacterium, assembly GCA_964494605.1. Classification (GTDB taxonomy): domain Bacteria; phylum Bacillota; class Clostridia; order Christensenellales; family Pumilibacteraceae; genus UBA10677. The sequence goes on along the minus strand of CAZBTB010000004.1, from coordinate 1,155 downwards.
CTAAAAGCGGGCAAAGAGAGTCTACGGTTGGTGTAAGTGGACGGCGCGGGTTAAGCGAATGGATTACCGAGGGCGAGAGCGAAAAAAACGTTTAGTAGCTCGAGACGGGTCTTCCCCGTTAAAGGAAGTCGATATTATCTGTATCGGTAATGAGGCTGCGTAGGCAGTGAAATTGGGTGGCAACACGGTATGATTCGTCCCATAAGGACGTTTGTGCCGTGTTTTTTTATTACACGCTGCAAATACTTAAAAAAAGGAGAATACGAACATGGCAAACAAAAAAATCCCAACGAAGATTTATCTGAACGAAGACGAGCTGCCGAAGTTTTGGTACAATCTCCGCGCCGATATGAAGGAAAAACACGACCCGTTTTTACATCCGGGTACGCTCAAGCCCTGTACCGCTGCGGACCTCGAGCCTGTGTTTTGCAAGGCGCTTGTCGAGCAGGAGCTCAACCAAACCGACCGTTATATAGAGATTCCTTTGGGCATTCGCGAGTTTTACAAGATGTACCGTCCTTCGCCCTTGGTGCGTGCGTACTTCCTCGAAAAGGTGCTTGACACGCCCGCAGAGATCTACTATAAGTTCGAAGGAAACAACACCTCCGGCAGTCACAAGCTCAACTCCGCGGTTGCTCAGGCTTATTACGCCAAAGAAGAGGGCTTGACGAGTCTTACCACCGAGACGGGTGCGGGGCAGTGGGGAACGGCGCTCAGCATGGCGTGCGCGTTTTACGGACTTGACTTAAACGTCTATATGGTTAAGGTCAGCAGTCAGCAGAAGCCTTACCGCAAAGCCGTAATGCATACCTACGGAGCGAACGTTATTCCTTCGCCGTCGGACACGACTAACGCCGGCAGAAAGATTTTAGCCGAGAACCCCGATACGGGCGGATCGCTCGGTTGTGCGATTTCCGAGGCAATCGAGGTCGCAGTCTCAAAGGATAAATGCCGTTACGTCTTGGGCTCGGTGCTCGATCACGTGCTTTTGCACCAATCGATTATCGGATTGGAAAGTAAGATTGCAATGGATAAGTACGACATAAAACCCGATATTATCATAGGCTGTGCGGGTGGCGGCTCCAACCTCGGCGGACTTATCGCGCCCTTTATGGCGGATAAGCTCAACGGAAAATCCGACGCTAAATTTATCGC
>CAZBTB010000003.1:0-18626 GCA_964494605.1 uncultured Lachnospiraceae bacterium | reverse complement strand
GCTTTTGTACCTCTTGTCTCGGCTCCTCTTTGGGTACGGGTGCTTTATTGACAGTAAGCATGAAGTCGTTAAAGTCCACCTCGGGAGTCGTAACTCTGACGTTTGTCATTTGCTCGGGCGCACGAGTAACTTCGGTGAAGGTCTCATTTTGCGCCGGGATAGAGACGGTCTTTTCCTCGGGCGTTACGCGCACGGCGGAACGCTTCTCGACTGCCGTCAGATTGTTGTCGATATTGATTTCTCTTTTCGTCGTTACCATTGTATGACCCTCGCTTTTGATTTATTACAATTTTTCTATAACTCTCAGCGTTGCGCTTAAAGAGCGTGAATTGTTTTGCTGTTCTTCTTTGCCCGGCTTAAACTTTCCTATAAGTTTTGCCGAAGCTTTGTGTCCGCATACGCACACAGGCAAGCTCTTGTCGCATATACAATCCGTACAGAGAAGCTTAAACGTTTGCTTGACGATCCTGTCCTCCAACGAATGGAATGTGATTACCGCCAGCCTTGCGCCGCTACTCAGCCTTGCCGCGATATCCTCTATCGCTTTGTCAAGTCCGCTTAACTCTCCGTTGACCTCGATCCTGAGCGCCTGAAAGGTTTTCTTTGCGGGATGTCCCTGTCTGTGATAGAATTCGGGAGTATTTTTTTTGACGATTTCGCTTAAAGCCAATGTCGTCTCTATAGGCGCCGTCTGTCTTGCCTTAACAATCCCGGCGGCTATTTTACGGGCGAATCTTTCTTCGCCGTACTCGAAGAGAATTTTAACCAATTCTTCCTCGGAGTAATCGTTAATAACGTCGAAGGCGCTTATGCCCTCCTCGCCGTCCATTCGCATGTCGAGCTTTCCGTCGAATCGGTACGAAAATCCGCGCTCGGGCGCATCGATCTGATGAGACGAAATACCTAAGTCCAACAGCGCACCGTCGATTTTAGCAATTTCAAGTCCGTCGAGCACGTTGCTTGCGTCATGGAAGTTGCTTTTTACCAAGGTGTAACCGCTTAACTCTTTGCTTTCGAACCGCTTGCGCGACTCTTCGATTGCCTCGCGGTCACGGTCGAGTGCAATCAGCTTTCCGCCTCTGGTAAGAATACCTTCGGAGTGTCCGCCGCCGCCCAACGTTCCGTCAAGATAAATACCGCCTTGCTTTACGTTTAGCGCGTCCATGCACTCGTCGAACAGAACGGGAACGTGATAGGCGCTCATGCTTCTTTCTCGGGAGCAGCTTTATGCTTCTGAGTCAAGCTCTTAACGCTCTCCTTAAATCCGCCGTTGCCGTTTCTGTACGTTTCCCAATTCTCTTCGCTCCAGATCTCCGCACGGCTGAACGCTCCGATCGTCACAACGTTTTTCGTTATGCCGGCGAGCTTAATCAAGCTTGCGGGAATCTGCACGCGCCCTTGCTTATCCTCTTCGATAGGCGTATAGCTCGACGCAAGGTCTCTCAACGCTCTGGTGCGCTCGTCGTCTACAAAGTCGGCAAACTCACAGTCGTCGAAGCAGCTCGCGAAAAGCTTTTCGGCACGCTCTTTGGGAAGGATAAACAGACATCCGCTCGAGCCCTTTACCAAGACAGGTTCCTTGCCCAGCTCTTCTTTGAGCTTAGAGGGTATGCGTAACCTGCCCTTTTCGTCAATTTGATGATGAAATTCACCGGTTAACATAACCCACTTAGGCACCTCCCTTGATAATTCAAGTATATTGTAACATATATTTGATAGCTTGGCAACCATTTTTACCCACTTGATTTAATTTTTTTAAATTTTTTTGACAATTTTGACCACTTGATTTACATTAAGACCACTTGATTTGCAATTCTGCCCATTTTTATGCAAAAAAAGAACCACGGAACGTAATTCCGCAGCTCTTTTTGACTGAATTCGATTTATTTTTTTAATTATGCGAGAATGTTCGTTTTAAATCCGCAAAACGGCATGCTCTGTTAGATGCCTCGGCAACATATTGCTCGGGCGACATATTCATATACTTATCGTTGTCATGACGACCCGGTTTGCCCATTCGATTAAGCTCGAATGTAAGTATTCCGTCGTATCCGACCGAATTTAGTCTTTGAGCAGCTTCCGCCCAATCTCTTATTCCGTCGAAAGGCAACAAATGCAAATCGTCCGTCCAAAAAATGTGACCGCCGAAATCGCTTACGCCGAGGTTATCGTTCAGATGTGTGCAAAACAGTCTGTCGCCGTAAAGAGCAAGCATGTTTTTGCCGAAATTATAGCAATTCTCGTGTCCCGAATCCCAACAGAATCCCACAGACCGATTACCCTTGAAATGCTCCATTACTGCCGATAAAAACTCCTCGCCTTCGGTGTTTTCAAACGCAATTTTCACGTTTAGCTTTTCCGCCGTATTTACGACCTTTTCAAACCGTTTCAAACCGAGTTCGGTAGGCTTCTCGTCCTTGTCGAACCCGATATATACGTGGCTTATCATAATTGGCGATCCAACTTCGGCGCAAACTTCAAGACATTCGTTAAGCTCTTTGACAGCATGCTCGCCCACGTCGCCTTCCGATCAAATATCCGCCGCTATTCCGTGAAAAGGTCCGTGAATCGACTGCAGCTCTATACCTGCGGCTTTGCCTGCGTTTGCGATTTTAAGCGCATTATCGCGGTTTCCGTCGTAATCGAAAAAATAGCATTCGAATCCCGTATCCTTAAACAGTTTGGGCTGTTCTTCGTCCGAAATTCCGTATTTGCCCAATCCCAAACACAGCTTTTGTCTAAACATAAGTACCTCCTAAAATAACCTTATCGGAATATTATCGATCATATCGCATGAAGTCAAGTAATACGTTACGCCGTTTTTTTCGACAATGCGTTTCGAACGCACGTTTTTGCCGTGCAAATGCCCGTAAACTACCGTATCGACGTTAAACTCGGTAAAAAGCTCGGTAAACGGAGAGTCTTCGAACTTACTGTTAAAGGGCGGAAAATGCATCATCGCCACCACTTTATCGCCCTCTTTCCTATTCTTTTTCATAGCCTCGAGCGAAAGGCGAAGTCTTATAACCTCTCTGTCGTAAATCTTTTTATCCTCGTCGGAGAAAACCTTGTTTTCGGGCGTAGTCCACCCGCGCGAACCGCAAACAAGCAATTCACCCAGTCTCATGCAATCGTTCTGAACGGCATACATGTTATACGGCAAAATCTCTCTCAATGCGCTTATCGAGTGCCACCAATAATCGTGATTACCGCGAAGCAAAACTTTTTTGCCTTTAAATGCTCCTAAGTACTCAAGATCGGGTTTAACTCCGCTTAACGTCATTGCCCAGCTTATATCGCCCGCAATCAGAATAACGTCATCATCGGTTATGTTTTCATTCCAGAATGCGGAAATTTCGTCGAGATAATTATTCCATACCTCGCCGAAAATATCCATTGGTTTAGGGTTATTGATAGACAAATGCAAATCGCTGATTGCGTAAACTTTCATTGGATTATTATACCATTAACGCCCCGCAAAAGCAAGCATTTTCGTCTATCTGCAGTTACTGAGGAAAAACGGGACGTTCGCTTATGCCGGGACAAGCATCGGCTACTTCTTCGCACGTAGGATACTCGCAGTATCCGTATGACGGAACCAATAGCTCCACTACCGCCACGATACGGATTATCTGAACCAAGCAACCCGTAATGCCGACCGACGTATTATCTGCATTAAACGAACCTAATCGGCTTAAAAAGCTCGTCGCCGCCTCTACCGAATAGGGAAAAACCGAAGTGTCGGGCACGGTCAAAACCACGTCGCGTCTGAGCGTTATACTTCCGTCCGCCGAACCGCTTAAGCCGTTCGCATCGGTATAAAAAACGATTATGGGCGTGGTGACGTTCATGGACAGCCGCGAACGTCCGCTCGGTAGCGGCGTTATAATAAGGTCGGATATGACCGATGCGCCGTTGTTTCTCGCGCTTATGAACGTAAACGGCGGCGTAAGTCCCGGCGTCATATTGCTGAGCGGAACATTGAAAGTCAGGTTATTAAAGCGGCTGATACAGCCGTCGAAAACCTTTTTCGTTTCGATACAAACGCGCTCGCAAAGTCCGCAAAGCGGATTGCCTGTTATTCTTCCCGCAGCTTTCGTGTTGTTAGACATAAAAAACCTCCCGAAATACTATAATCCATAATATTTCGGGAGACAAACTTATGTTACATATTTAATACGGTTTCTATCCGATCGGCAACCTTTTCTCTGCCGAAGCCCTTGGCGTCGACGCAGATTATATTGTCCCGTCCGATCTTGAGCGCGGTCGCAATAGTCTGAACGCTTCTGCCCGCCTCGGCTTTACTGAGCTTGTCGCACTTTGTTGCAATCACGGTAAACGGCAATCGGTGATAATACATATACTGAGTCATAGCGACGTCGAGACGGCTCGGTTCGTGACGGCTGTCGACAAGCATTAGAACGTGTCTGAGGTTAGTCGAACCGAGCAAATACCCCTCTATCATGCCGTCCCACTCATAGCGCTGCGATTTTGCCGCGAGCGCATAGCCGTAGCCCGGTAAATCCACAAGCCTGAACTGCCCGTCGTTAAAGTCGAAAATGTTGATAAGCCGCGTTCTCCCTGGCGTTGACGAAGTTTTTGCAAGCTTGCTTTGCGACGCAAGCATGTTGATAAACGTCGATTTACCCACGTTTGACCTTCCCACCACACAAATTTCGGGTATTATATTTGTTGCGGCATATTGGACATATTTGTCGCTCACCGCAAAACTCGTAACGAAACGTGCGGTTTTGAAATACATACTTAACCTCCGATTCTTTTGCCTTCGTACCGAAAACTATAATTTTTTTCTTACTCCGTCTATCTGGATATTCTGACCCGAAATATAAGCCGCTTCATCGCCGCAAAGGAACAAAATCAAGTCGGCGTTTTCTCTGTCCGTGCCCGTCCTGCCCATAAAGGCAAGATCGCTCGACTGATAAAAATCTATATCGTCGTTTTCCGACGGACTCACACTGCCGGGCGAAACCGCGTTTACCGTGATACCTTTATCGGCAACCTCTTTGGCAAGCGCTTTCGTAAACGAAATAACCGCGCCTTTCGTGGCCGAATACGGCGCCATTTTCGCATTACCGTAAACGCCCGCCACCGACGCCACGTTTACTATTCTGCCGTATTTTCTTTCAATCATTCCGTCGATTACGGCTTTGGTAAAATAAACCGTTCCCATGACGTTTATATCGAGAAATTTCTTCCAAACATCAATCGGCGTTTCGTTAAAAGGTGCCCACCCTCTCCAAATCGCGGCATTATTTACAAGAATATCCACCTTCCCGAACTCGCGTTCCACTTCCTCTACAGCCGAACACACGGCTTTTTCGTCCGAAACGTCAAGCGCGAATATTTTAGACTTTACACCGTATTTTTCGATTTTTTTCTGTACTTCTTTAAGCTTTTGCCCGTTTAAGTCGACCAAAACCACGTCCGCGCCCTTTTCGGCAAAACCGAGCGCGGTTGCCATTCCGATACCTACCGCCGCGCCTGTGACTACAGCGACTTTTCCGTTAAAATCCATTTATTCAGTCTCCCGTTATGAATTTCTCCGCGGTTTTCCGTCAAATAAAATCCGTTTAAACCTTCCGGTTGGTATCTATTATAATGCATTTGCGGCATTTATTCAATGCCCTATTCTATCGAAAAACAGCACAAAACTATTGTTTTTCGTATTATATAGCCTAAAAAAGTAACAAACCGATTCTTTATCGGATAATGGCGAGCTTAAATACCTCGTCGATTTTTGCTACGGTCACTATTTTAACTGCCGCTTTGACCTCTGCGGGAATGTCCTTTATATCCTTTTCGTTCTCTTTCGGAATGATAAGCGTCTTAACGCCAGACCTGAATGCCGCGAGCGATTTTTCTTTAAGTCCGCCGATAGCAAGCACGTTGCCGAGTAGCGTAATCTCGCCCGTCATTGCTATATCGCGGCTGACCTTTTTATTCGTCAGCGCCGAAAGAATGGCGGTAGCAAGCGTTATACCCGCGCTCGGACCGTCCTTGGGCGTTGCGCCTTCGGGAATATGGATATGCAGATCATGCTTGGTAAACATTTCCGCCGAAATGCCGTACTGTTCGGCTCGCGATCTCACAAGCGATAAAGCGGTGCGCGCCGATTCCTTCATTACGTCGCCCATGTTGCCCGTAAGCACTATTTCGCCTTTTCCGTCGGGCATGACCGCCACCTCGATATTGAGCGTAACTCCGCCCACGCTCGTCCAGGCAAGTCCCGTAACAAGCCCAACGCTGTCCTCTTCATTCTTGGCGTTGTCGTGATACTTCGGCACCCCCAAATATTCCGTTAAGTCCTCTTTTCCGACGTTAAACTTAGAATCGGTTTCGCCGCTTTTAACGACCTTAACCGCAAGCTTACGTATAACCGTGGCAATCTCGCGCTCGAGATTTCTTACGCCGCTCTCTCTCGTGTAACTCGAAATAATGTCCATCATAACGTCGTCCGAGACCGAAACGTTTTCCGCCTTCATGCCGTTCGCCTTGAGCTGTTTGGGGAACAGATAACGCTTGGCAATCTGCAGCTTTTCTTCATATGTGTAGCCGCTGAGCTCGATAACTTCCATACGGTCCAATAAAGGCGTCGGAATGGTTTCGAGCGTATTCGCCGTACATACAAACATTGTCTTGGATAAATCGTACGGTATTTCAAGATAATGGTCTTTAAATTCTGAGTTCTGATTGGGGTCAAGAACTTCGAGCATTGCGCTTGCGGGATCGCCGCGGAAATCGCTGGACATTTTGTCTATCTCGTCAAGCAAAAACACGGGATTGTTGACGCCTGCATTTTTCATCCCGCTCAGAATTCTGCCCGGCATTGCGCCGATATAGGTGCGCCTGTGACCTCTTATTTCCGCCTCGTCGCGCACGCCGCCCAGCGACATCTGCACAAGCTTACGCCCCGCCGCACGCGCAATGGACGAAACGATAGAGGTTTTACCTACGCCGGGCGGTCCTACAAAGCATAAAATAGCACCCTTGAGATTGCCGCAAAGCTTATGGACCGCCAAATACTCGATTATGCGTTCTTTGACTTTTTCCAAACCGTAATGATCTTCGTCAAGGATTTCTTCGGCGCGTTTTAAATCGATGGGGTCTTCCGCCGATTCGTTCCAAGGCAAATCTAGCATCCATTCGACGTACGTGCGAATAACTCCCGCCTCGGGCGAGGTCGGTGACATCTTGCTCATTCTATGCAGCTCTTTTTCAAGCTTTTCGACGGCAAAGTCGGGCAAAGCCTTTTCTTTTGCCTTGTTTCTTATCTGCTCGATTTCCTCTTCGTCGTCGCCGAGCTCGGAATGAATCGCCTTGATCTGCTCGCGGAGATAATATTCCTTTTGGTTTTTGTCAACGCTCTCGCGCACCTTCATCGCTATCCGCTTTTCGGCAACAAGAATTTCGCAAACGCTGACCATTTTGGAGTATATCATCTCTAGCTGTTCGTACACGCTGCGCTTTTCCAAAACAGCCTGACGCTCACTTGCCACTTCAAACAGCGCCAAAGACGCCGAAGATATGAATTTTTCCGTATCGGTGGATTTGAGCATCGGTATGGTCTCTTTTGCGAGCTTTGTTTCGAGCTTAATATACGTTTCGAGCTGCGTAGCAATAGCACCGCGCAAAGCTTTGACTTCGGTTTCGTCGCTCTCCGTCGTTTCAAACGGTTTTAACGTAACCTCAAAGCAAGGCGAGGTTGCAACGTAGCTGTCGATTTCCATGCGTTCAAGGCCTGTTACGACCACACGCACCGTATCGTTGGGGAGTTTTATAAGCTGCTGGATCCGGGCAAGCGTACCTATACGGTAAATATCTCGCTCGGACGGATTGGACGTAGACGCGTCCAACTGCATTACCAAAAATATATTCTCCCGACTTGCCACCGCGCTCTCAAGCGCAGTCAACGATTTATCTCTTCCTACCTCGATATGCACGCTTTGACCGGGAAAAACCGTCATTCCGCGCAACGCTACCATTTTATAGGACGGAGCTTTCGGCATCACCGCCTTGTCTCCGCCGAGCAAACTGTCTAAGTTGAATTCGTCCATAGTTACACCTCCCGATTACGAGTTGTATATAGTATTGTACCACAAAAAAAATAAAATTACAAGTATCGCGACAAAGTTAAGCAGATAATTTCGAATATGAAATCATCTGCTTGCCAAAAAATAAGAGGCTGTTTCCGTATAACCGGGCACAACCTCACTATTTCTTCTTTCCGTTATTTTTTACGCACTCTTCTCGCTGTCGGTAATAATCAGCGGTTTGGATTTATTTAAGATTGCGTCTTTTGTAATAACTATCTTCTTGATTGCTTTATTCTGCGGCGTTTCGTACATTGTTTCCAACATACAATTCTCCATTATCGACCTTAAGCCGCGAGCGCCAGTGTTAAGCTCGATTGCTCTGTGCGCGATTGCATGCACCGCCTCGTCCTCGAAAGAAAGATCGACGCCGTCCATTTCAAGAAGCTTTACATACTGCTTGACAAGCGAATCCTTAGGCTCGGTCATAATACGCACAAGCGCATCCTCGTCAAGCGCCGAAAGGCTGACTGTTACGGGAACACGCCCGATAAACTCGGGGATAAGCCCGAACTTAATCAAATCCTGAGGCTGAAGATTGTGCAATGCCGCGTCGGAATCAGCCGACTTATTCTTAAGCTCTCCGCCGAACCCGAGGGAGGACGAGCTGAGACGCTTTTCGATAATCTTGTCGAGTCCTACGAACGCACCGCCGAAGATAAACAGAATATTGGTTGTGTCAATCTGCAAGCATTCCTGTTGCGGATGCTTTCTGCCGCCCTGCGGAGGCACAGACGCTACCGTGCTTTCGACAATCTTTAATAATGCTTGCTGGACGCCCTCGCCCGAAACGTCGCGGGTAATGCTTACGTTTTCGGATTTACGCGCAATCTTGTCGATTTCATCGATATAGATTATTCCGCGCTCGGCTTTTTCTATATCGTAGTCCGCATTCTGAATGAGCTTAAGCAAAACGTTTTCGACGTCTTCGCCGACGTAACCTGCTTCGGTAAGCGTCGTAGCGTCCGCAACCGCGAACGGAACGTTTAAAATCTTAGACAGCGTCTGCGCCAACAAAGTTTTGCCGCAACCGGTAGGACCGAGCATTAAAATATTGCTCTTTTTTAACTCTATATCGTCCTTTTTGCCGCTCGCCGCCATTTTGCGGTTGTATTCTACTCGTTTATAGTGATTGTATACGGAAACGCAAAGAACGCGTTTTGCATCCTCCTGCCCGATAATGTAATCGTTGAGTTTATCCATTATTTCCTTTGGGGTAGGAAGAGCTGTCGAAGCTTTATCCGCGACCTTTTCTTCTTTGGAAATCATGTTCGCGCAAAGCTCTATACATTCGTCGCATATATTGACCCCGTTAGGTCCCGTGACAAGTTGACGGACCTGAGACTGAGGTTTATCGCAAAAAGAACATCTTGGTTCTAAACTCTTAATTATCAATTATTCTCTCCTATTGTCTCTTATCGAAAATCCTGTCGACCAAACCGTAACTCAACGCCTCTTCAGCCGTCATATAGAAATCTCGGTCTACGTCCTTTTCGATCTTTTCGAGAGGCTGAGAAGTATTAGCGGCAAGAATTTTGTTCATGCGCTGTTTGATTTTGAGGATATGTTCTGCCTGAATGGCAATATCGCTTGCCTGCCATTGCGCGCCGCCGAGAGGCTGATGAATCATAATCTCGCTGTTGGGAAGCGTATAACGCTTGCCTTTGGCACCCGACGAAAGCAAGAAAGCGCCCATAGACGCAGCCATGCCCACGCAAATGGTGCTTACGTCGCACTTGATATAATTCATCGTATCGTAAATGCCCATGCCTGCCGTGACGCTGCCGCCCGGACTGTTGATATATAAGCTTATATCCTTTTCGGGATCTTTGCCCTCAAGATAAATAAGCTGAGCGATAACGATGTCCGCGCTTATGTCGTTTACTTCGCCCGTGAGGAAGATTATTCTGTCCTCGAGTAAGCGCGAGTAAATGTCATACGAACGTTCACCACGGTTAGTCTGTTCGACAACCATAGGTACGAGATTGTTTCTAAGCATTAAAATCTCCTGTCAAAAAATTATTTCTCTTCCTTTGCGGTTTTCTTGGCTGCCGGCTTTTTTGCCGCAGGCTTTTTCTCTTCGGATTTTTTGACCTCGAACGTGTTGTTTTTCTTCAGAAACTCAACAAGCTTTTTGGTCAGTAAATCGTTTTTCATGTACCCGAGCTGTCTCTCGTCCATAGTCTTGCGGTAATCCTCGACCGACTTACCCGCAGACTCGGCAACCTTTGCAACCTCGGCGTTAAGCTCCGCTTCGGTAACGTCAAGCTTTTCGGCTTTGACGATAGCCTCGAGCGTAAGACGGATTTTAACGTCGCGCTTAGCCTCTTCGACCTTGCTCTTACGGAATTCTTCCATGCTCGAGCCCGTGTACTTAAGGTAATCCTCGAGCTTCATGCCCTGATACATATACATGAGTCTGTACTCCATATCACGGACAATGTAGTCGATCTGAGTGTTTACCATGCACTCGGGGATTTCCACCGTCGAATTGGCGGTAACGGCCTCGATAAGTGCGTTCTCGTTCTCGCTGTTCGTTCTGCGCTCGGCGTCACTCTTAAGTCTTGCCTCAACGTCGGCTTTATATTCGGCAACGGTGTCAAACTTGCTTACGTCTTTTGCAAACTCGTCGTTAAGCTCGGGCAGTTCCTCTTTTAAGATCTTGTTTACGGTAACGGTAAACACGCTCATCTTGCCGGCAAGCTCTTTAGCGTGGTACTCCTTGGGGAAAGGAACGTTAAGATCCTTGGTTTCGCCGATTTTCATACCGATCATCTGCTCTTCAAACCCGGGGATAAACGAACCCGATCCTATAACAAGCTCTTGATTCTTGGCAGTACCGCCCTCGAACTTGACGCCGTCGATGCCTCCGCTGTAATCGAGATTTACGGTGTCGCCGTTTTCTACGGGTTTATCGTTATCTTCTACCTTGCGGGCAGCCTGTTTACGTGCGCGGTCGATTTCGGCGTTAACCTGCTCCGACGTAACATTATACTCAACAGCCGGCACTTTCATACCCTTATATTCACCCAAAGTTACTTCGGGCTTAACGGTTACGACCGCATGGAACGCAACGCCGTCGGCGGTTATGCCGTCGATATCCACTTTCGGCTCGTCAACGGGGAAAATTTCCTCGTGCTCGTCGAGCGCTTTCGAGTAAGCGTCGTAAAAAGCCGCGTTAAACGCGTCGTCGAAGAATACGCCTTCGCCGTACATCTTTTCAATCATCTTTCTGGTCGCGTGACCCTTTCTGAATCCGGGAATATTAAATTTGGATTTGTTCTTCAAAAATGCCTTATTAAGGCTGTCTTCCCACTCGGCTGCGGTAATCGAAAAATTGATTTTTACCTCGCCCTTGGATTCTTCGATAGTGTAATTCATGGTAATCCTCCAAAATTGATACCTAAATATAATATCAAATAAATTTTGATTTGTCAATTTTTATTGACAATGTTGTTAAAATATAGGTATAATTATCTTAGAAAAAGCACGAAACAGGGAGAAACCCATGCCATTTGACGCACTGACATATTACTTTACCGCCAACGAGCTGAATCTGAAGCTTAAAAAGGGTCGGATCGAACGCATAGGAATGCCCAACAAAGATGACGTTATTCTGTATATACGAACGTCGGACGAAGCCGGCAAGCGTACGGGCGTTACTCTTTTATTATCCGCTAACCCGTCAAAGCCGAGAATATACTTAACCGACAAAACCGCGGAAAACCCTTTGTCGGCTTATGCGTTTTTAATGCACTTAAGAAAGCATATCGGCAGCGGAGTGATTACCGAAATTTCCTCGGTTAAGCGCGAACGTATTATAAAGATAGAAATCGAGTCCAGCGACACGCTCGGTTATAAAAAACAATACTCTCTTTACGTTGAACTTGTAGGACGCTTTTCCAACCTCGTACTGGTAGACGGCGACGGGATAATAACGGACAGTTTGCGGCACATAAGCTTTGACGATTTTTCGCAGCGTGCGGTACTTGCAGGCTTAAAGTACGCTCTGCCGCCCGCTCAAAAGGACAAAATTTCGCCCGACGACAGCGACGCGTTAACCGAGCTTATGCCAAAATTCGAGGGCGGTAAGCTTGCCGAATTTCTCATGAGCAAGGTTTACGGCTTTGCACCCGTAACTATGCGCGAGATCGTTTACCGTGCATTCGGGACTTTGACGCCCGATTATGCCGACGCGCAAAAATTAAAAGACGCAATACGCGGAATAGACGCCGACTGCCGTCCGTGTGCCATAACCGTCGACGGCAAAATCAAGGAAATTTTCCCTTCTCCGTTTACGCACCTTAACACAGAGTTTACCCCCTTTCCCACTTTGAGTTCAGCCGCGGACGCATACTATTCGGGACAGGAAGAAAGCGGATATATGGCAGGCAAAACCGCACACCTAGTTAATACTGTCAAAACCGCAATAAAAAAGAATGCCAAAAGCCTTGCGTGTTACCGCGAGCGCATACTCGAAAGCCAAGACTACGAAAACGACAAAATCCTGGGCGAGCTTTTAACAGCAAATCTATATAAAATGCGTCAAGGCATGAGTGAAATTACGGTGGATAATTATTACACGGGCGAAACGATAACGATAAAGCTCGACCCTCTGCTCCTGCCCAATAAGAACGCGCAAAAATATTTCAAGTCGTACAACAAGAAAAAAATCGCAATAATAAAGTCGGAAGAACAAGCCGCTTTAGCGGAAGAACGCGCCGACTATTACGAATCGCTGCTCGTCGCGTTAAGCACCGCCGAGAACGAAAGCGATATTTCCGAAATTTCCTCGGAAATGGAAAACGCGGGCCTTCTCAAGAAAACAAGGGAACGCAAAAAACGCAAACCCGCTCAGCCTATAAAACTGAACGTCGACGGCTTTACTGTTCTTATCGGCAAGAATAATATTCAAAACGACAATTTGGTTCGCTCGTCGGACGGCGGCTGGCTGTGGTTGCACGCTCAAAAGATACACGGTTCCCACGCCGTAATTCAAGCAACGAATATTCCCCAAGATACGATCAACAAAGTTGCGGCGTTCGTTGCGCACTACTCCAAAGCATCTATGTCGGCAAACGTACCCATCGATTACACTCTTATCAAGTACGTCAAAAAACCTACGGGCTCACCGCCGGGAAAAGTGATTTACACTCACCAGCAAACGGTAAACGTAACGCCCAAAAAGCCGTAAAGCAAAAAGCCGTCTCGAAACAAGAGACGGCTTTACATTTTCCGAATAAATCGACTGTTACAAAACAAAAAGGAGTACGAATGCGACTACGGCAAGCACAAAGATTACGGACATAATTACCGTATTTACTATTGCTCGCTTATACTCGGGTGCACGGTGATTGATTTTGGAAACAAGCACCAAAACCGCTCTCGTTATCGCAAGTGCGGCGACAACGATATATATGCCGAGACCGACAGCCAAAATAATTTTGGACGCAGGAAGCGCAACGCGGCAGATACTTAAGCCGACAATCAATAGGATTGCGCCCGTCAGCATCAAAATATCGCAAATCTGACGAAGTCCGAAACCCTCGAAATATGCGGCGAATACATTCTTTTTCTTTTCGTTTTCCATTTTAACCTCTGAACTTAAATTAAAGCAATACCCAAAACAAAGCTTAATACAACCAAAACAGCCGCAACGATCCAAACGATAAACATCTGTCTGCCCTTGCTGCGAGCTACGTTATACGATGCGATTACCGTAATCAGAATAGCGATAGCCATTGCGATTTTGTTAAGAACGCCGGTTACGGACGACAAATCGATATTTATACCGACTTTTCCCAAAATTGTAAGTATCGCATTGATAACCATGACGAGAGCCAGAAACAACACCGCAAAAAATGCAAGGTTGTTAAGCAAGCTTCCGCGCGAACCTGTGCTTCTCTTCTTCTTGTCGTTAGACATAATCTTTATCTCCCATAAAATAAAAAATATACCGAACCGAAAGTAAGTTTTACGCTTACTTTACTTATTTTACAACATTTGTCCGCCGCTGTCAAGAAAAATTTGCCATTAAAGCTTTGCCAATATGTCTGCATTTAATTTTTCTTTGCCGCTTACAGCCGCCAAGGTGTCGTATACCTTTACAAAGTACTCGGGCAACGGCGCGCTAAACGTCATTCTCTCACCGCTTGTCGGATGTGTTACAGTCAGTCTGTACGCGTGCAGCAGTTGCCCGTTTAGAGCAAACTTCTGTTTTTTATAGCCGTAAGACTTGTCCCCTACGACGGGGTGACCGAGGTGTTTCGCATGAACGCGGATTTGGTGAGTTCTGCCCGTCAGAATATTAAACCGCACGAAACAGTTTTCCTTAAACCTTGTTACGACCTTATACTCGGTTATCGCCTCTCTGCCGTCGGTCGTTACCGCCATGAGCTTGCGGTTTTTGGGATTACGTCCGATTTTCGTGACGACTTTTCCTTCGTCGTCTGGTAAATTACCCTCCAATATCGCTACGTATTCTTTTTTGACCGTACGGTCGGCAATCTGTTTTGACAGCGACAGGTGCGCCGCGTCGTTTTTCGCCACTATCATAACGCCCGAAGTGTCTTTGTCGAGACGGTGAACGATACCCGGCCTAATTTCGCCGTTGATACCCGAAAGGCTGTCCAGCTTAAACATAAGCGCGTTTACAAGCGTATCGGTATAATTGCCGCCCGCAGGGTGAACGGTGAGTCCCTGCGGTTTGTTGATAACCGCAATATCGCCGTCCTCGTATATTATCTCTACGGGTATATCCTTTTTTTCTATTTTTTCGACAGGCTCGGGAACGTCAAGCTCGATTATACTGCCCGATTTTACGGTTTGTCCGCACTTTTTTGGTTTAACGCCGTCGACAAGCACCGCGCCGTCGTCAACAAGCTTGGCGATATACGAGCGCGTATATTCGGTCTGTTCGGATAAAACCACGTCCAACCGACCGCTGATTTCCGCTTTAACCGTTGTTTTCATTGTCGTTTGGTTTATCTGTATCGGGCGGATTTACCGTTTCGGAATTAACGGCGTTTCTTTCGTCGAGAATTTCGTCGGCAACCTCTTCGGAAAGCTTCTCTTCTTCCTCGGCAGTCTTTTCGCTCTCTTTCGCCTCTTCCTTTTTGGGCTCTTTATATATAAAGATATAGTAAACCGCAAACAGCGCTACGCCGATACAAAGCGCGGCGTCGGCAATGTTGAAAATAGCGAAAGTCGTATGCCCGAAAATAGTCAAGCCGAAATATTCGAACTGAATAAAGTCGCGAACGTAGCCGAAAACAAGTCTGTCCACAAGGTTGCCTATCGCGCCGCCGATAATTAGCGCAAACGCCACGCGGCAAAGCTTGTGTTTACCGCGGTTTTTGTACATAAAAAAGCTGAAAAATCCGACGGCGAGAAAAGAAATCACGATAAAAATTATTCTGATTGCCGTTTCGTTTAAAATTTTATCGAGCCCGAAGCTTGAACCGAATGCCGCAGCAGGGTTGTGCGTATAGTAGAAATTGAGGAACTTGGGAATAAGCGTGACCGAGCTGTCCACTTTCATTGTCGCGCCCACAATCGCCTTGCTGACTAAATCCAACACGATTGCGGCGACGAGAATAATGAGCTCGAGCCGAGCGATTTTGATATATGCCCAAGCAGCCTGTAAAAACTTATGAAACTTACTGTCTTTTTGCATTATTTTTTCATCTCACCGACATCGGTTATTCCCACGCCCTCGGGCGACAGAAGGAAAATATTGCCCGCCACTCTATGAACGCTGCCGTTGAGCGCATAGATTGCTCCGCTTACAAAATCGAGCACGCGCTGAGAAACCGTCTCTTCGACGTCGTCGAGATTGACTATCGCAGACTTGTGCAGCTTTAAAAAGTCGATTACCGTCTGAACGTCGTCCGCCGTCTTGGGCGTGTATACCATAAAGCCTTGCGGATTGGTGTTTACCGTCTGCTGATATTGAACGGGCTGAGGCGGAACATATTGCGGCTGAACGGTAGGCTGAGGCGGAACGTACGTCGATCTGAACTGCCGTGACGGCTCCGGCTCCGAACGATCGAAGCTCTCGCGCGAAGAGAACGCGGCAGGCTGACGGTCGAAGCTCTCGCGCTGAAAATTTCTCAGCTTCGACGTATAATCGCCGTTTTCGTTGTGAGTATCCTCATAATATTCGTATTCTTCGCCGCCGAAGGAGTTGTTTCTGTCGTTGGTTTCCTCTCCACCCGACCTACGCTGGAAATAATCGCTGAATTTACCCATACTCTACCTCTTTTAGTATATTCTTTTTCCGAAAATCGCACTGCCTAACCTTACGGTATTAGCTCCGTGTTTTATCGCTCTTTCGTAATCGCCGCTCATACCCGCGGAAATTATATCCGCGCCGTATTTTTCCTTTGCTTTTTGCCCGAACCTACTCAACCTTTCGTACAGCTCTTCGTCGGCGTTTACGGGAAAAACGCTCATTACGCCTCTAAGGTTTATATGCGGCTTAGTCGCTACGTATTCCATAAGCTTCAACGCTTCATTGGGGTTTACGCCGCTTTTGCTTTCTTCGCCGCCGATATTGATTTCGACGAGAACGTCCATTATCAATCCGTGTTTTTCCGCCTGCCGGTCGATTTCGTCGGCAAGCGCCTCGCGGTCGACCGAATGTATCAGCTTGACCTTATCTATAATATACTTGACCTTATTGGTCTGCAAGCTGCCGATAAAATGCCAATTAAGCCCGTGAACTTTGTCGAATTTGTCGAGTAGCTCCTGTACGCGGTTTTCGCCGATTTCGGTAATCCCGTACTTGGGTAACTCGTTGATCCGCTCGGGCTCTACGGTTTTTGTTGCGGCAACTATCGTGATATCGCGCGTTATCCCGCAAGTCGATTTAACGGCGTCGATGCGCGCTTTAATTTCAGAAATCCGATCTTTCACAGCCGTTCTCCTTGAGCGGTTTCGATTATATAGTCGGCGTACTTGCCCGCAATATTATACCCAAGCTTTTCGATAGCCGTAAAGTACGCGTTGGAATTAGCCTCGACAAACACTCCGCTCTCTGTCAAAAAGTCGATCGAACCGTAGTCGAGCTTAAGTAGCCGAGCAATCTTTTCGGCTTGAGCTTTGAGCGTTTCGGTTAAAACGAAGTCGACTGCGACCCCGCCCATATGGACGTTTGACTTAAAACCCGTCGTGTTTTTTCGCTTACATGCGGCTATCGCTCTTCCGCCCACCGTATACACGCGTATATCGACTCCGCGCTCGTCGGCAACATATTCTTGATATATGTGCGGAATATGCAACAGCTTTTTTCTGAGCGCCGCAAGCTCGTCGCGATTCTGCGCCAAGTACACTTGCCTGCCCTGACTGCCTTTGTTCTCCTTTACGACAACGGGGAATCCGAGCGCACTTTCCACCTCGGAAAGAAACTTAACGTCGGATGCGTCGTTGACGTCGTAGACAACGGGCGAAAAAAGCGTTTTTGGAATACCTACGCCGCTGTTTATCAGCTTTAGCGCGGTTTTTGCCTTATCGTCGCAAACCGCTATTGCCGCGGCGGAATTAAACACGCGTTTGCCCATGCTTTCAAAAACTTCGGCGGCGGCAACGTCCTTATCCCAGAATATAACGAAATCGTACTTATTAAAGTCGTCTGCGGGAATAGGTTCTCCGTTACCCGTCAGCCAACACGTCGGACAATGAATAACGTTCAGCTCGGTTCCGCGTGCGGCAAGCTCGGAGCGCAGTCGTTCGGCAACGTATTCGATACCTGAGTCGGTATAATATTTATTGACTACGAACACGCCGAGCAAAACAAACCTCCGAAAATTTCGCTACAATTCCATTATAAAACAATTATACAACATAGACGGCGGTTTGGCAACCGAAAACAACAATATATCGATTTTTTCGCATAAAATACACAAAAAAACCGACTTCCAATAAGGAAATCGGTTTTTATAAACTGACGATGATTACATCTTTTCGCGCTTGCGGTAAGTGGTGTGCAGAATCTCGTGAGCCTTGTGGCTGTTGGGTTTGACGAAGTACTCGCTGTACAGCGTCTTGATTACGGGATTCTCGTGGCACTTACGTAGCTTGCTCTTTTGGTCGGCAGTGTAGATGGATTTGGCACGAATTGACTTAACGTCTACGCCTGCGTTGACAAGCTCGCTGGAAACAATAGGCTGACCGCCGCCGTTTACACAGCCGCCCGGGCAGCCCATGATCTCAATGAAATCGTAGCTTGCTTCGCCTGCGCGAACCTTCTTGAGCAGTGCCTTCGCGTTTGCGAGACCGGAAGCCACTGCAACACGTACCTTCTTGCCGGCAACGTCATACTCGGCTTCCTTGATACCCTCAACACCGCGAACTTCCTTGAATTCAACAGGAGAATCCGCGTTCTCGCCTGTGAGCTTCCAAACAGCGGTACGAAGCGCCGCTTCCATAACGCCGCCTGTAGCGCCGAAGATAACTGCGGCACCGGTTCCGCTTCCGAGCGGAGAATCACAAGTCTCATCGGGCAGATCGGTGAAC
>CAZBTB010000002.1:0-19762 GCA_964494605.1 uncultured Lachnospiraceae bacterium | reverse complement strand
GCGTTATAAGAGCGAATTTACGCTGACGGATAAAGGAAACGAGGTTGCCGCCCGCGTCGCCGACAAGGTGGATAAAGTTCTTATAGCCGTTGCCGAGGGCGTGAGCGAAGAGCAGCGCGCCGCCGTTTACGACGGACTAAACGCCATTATCGAAAACCTAAACAAATACTGCGCAAAGTACGACAATGAGGACTAGAAAGAAGGAGTAATTTATGAAAAAAAATTCCCGGCTTTTTTGGTTTTACTTTTTACGCTCGTTACCGCTGTATTTCTCGTAGCTTGCGGACCGCTTGACGAAGAGGAGAGCAATGATAACGACGAAAATAACAAGCCTATTGTAACGTTGGTTACGGCTAATGTGGATTATCATTATCAATACGACGTAGTTATAGAAGAATATTGGCACACGGTGTACACATTCCCGAAAGACACCGAAAAGGAAGTTACGGATTTTTGGACGCCGCCCGTTAAGACGGGTTATAAGTTCCTCGGTTGGACGGAAACCGCGGGGGGGGGGTGGTGATTTAATTACCTCGCCGTACTTAATCACGGGTTCGGGCGGAAAGGGCACGACCTATTCGCTTTACGCCAAATACGAGGCGATCGAGTACAGCGTAGAGTATAATCTCGACGGCGGAACCAACAGCGCTTACAACGTTGATTCGTTCGAGGGCAAGGGCAATAAAACGCTTTACGCGCCTACCAAAGAGGGATATTATTTCGACGGCTGGTATGCCGACGCCGAGTTCAAAAGTCCGGTGATGAGTCTTTACGCCGAAAACAACGAGGATACCACTATAGAGCTTTACGCCAAGTGGCTCAAGGTTTATAAAATCACTTACGCCGTCGATGTGGATACGCAGTACTGTACCAAAAACAATACGGTTGCGGCGCCCGTATTAGTGGGAGGGAAACAGAGCTACAAAGAGGGCGACGACGAGTTTACTATAGAGCTTCCGACAGCTTATTACAAAAGCCATTACTTTGTCGGTTGGACTTACGAAGGACAAGACGAGCCCGTTAAAGCCGCGACGGTCACTATTCCCAAGGGCACGGATAAGGATCTGACCTTTACCGCGCACTACATTGTATTTTCGACTTATGCAAACACCGACGGGGTTTATGAGGTTTTAAACACCACTCAAACGCGCACTTGTACAATAACGCTCAATGCCGAAGTGGATACAGTGGTTGTGGGAGATGTTTGTTCCCAAGATTACTACGGCAATGTAACTTTATATACTACTGTCATAATTAAATATGTCGGCGATAATCAGCCCAACGTAATCGTAAGGGAAGGCGTAGACGTACAGTTTAATAAAGTCGGTTAAAAGGAGAAAGAAAAATGGGATTTTTTTCATGGCTGTTCGGCAAGAAAAAGGACGAAAGGGACTACGAGGGGTCCAAGATTCACCCCGAGCAGGGCTATAGCTACAATAAGTCCCAAGACGGCGGAAGAAAAACGGGTTCTGGGCGGAGGTTAAGAAACGCCGAAGAGTTTTTCGCGTTCGTCGACAAGCACTTCGAGAACTACGAGATGAAGAAGAACGCGCCCGTCGAGCTTATCAATCACGACTACGAGGGCGAGGAAGTGCGCCCGTACGACCGCATTATCTACACGGACGGGTTGCCCGTTGTCGTAATGTACACGCCGCACAACCGCGATCACAACCGCGCTTTCATCAACGCGAAAGAGGCTTGCTCAAAAGCGGGAATACGGTTTATTAACTTTTACGCACATTTCGACAATGAAGAGGGGTACGTTGCCGACCGTATCAGTGCGGCTATAATCGAATCCGAAAAAGATTAAGAGGTAATCGGCTGCCGAGGAGAACGCGGGAGTAATTCCGCACCCGCCGAGGGCTTTAGCGCAAAACGTTTTACGGTGTTGCGGGTCGCCGTTTTGCGTAGGGTCCGGTGCCAGCATCGCTGTCTTCAAAGCATTTCTTCTCGGTTGCCGTTCCTAAATAAAATGAGTATTTCAGACGAACTTATCGACGCCGCTTTGTGGCGGGAATTTTACGAGGAAAAGCTCCCCAAGATCACCAAACGTGACGCTGAGGAGCTGTTTTCGTTTATCGACAACCGCGAGTATCTTCCGCTTGCCGAAAAGCTTGCCGCGGGAGAATATCCGTTCGGGCTGCCCACGAAAAAGCTCGTCAACAAAATGGGAACGAAAAAAAAGCGCGTTGTGTATTCGTTCGACCGTGCCGAAAGTTTTATCCTAAAGTTTATTGCTCGCAGGCTGAGAAAGTATGACGGCGTGTTTTCAGACAATCTGTTTTCTTTTCGTGCTCGGTTCGGCGTCAAGGGCGCGGTGTGTTCGGTCTTAGGTGAAAAAACCGCAGGAATGTTTTGCTATAAAGCGGACGTCAGCGACTATTTCAACTCGATAAACACCGACGTGCTTTTAAGTGATTTGAGCGTAATTTTAGATGACGACCCCGAATTATGGGAGTTTTTCCGCCGCCTGCTTACCGAGGACAAGGCGGTAGAAAACGGAAGCGTCGTTTGCTTAAAGCGCGGAGCAATGGCAGGCACGCCCGTGTCGCCCTTCTTCGCCAACGTCTATCTTATGGAGCTTGACCGACATTTCACTCGGCTTAACGTGCCTTACGCGCGTTACAGCGACGATATAATTTTGTTCGCCGACAGCGAAGAAAAGCTGTCAGGGCACGTGGATTTCGTACGTGGGCTTTTGACCGAGCGCGGACTTAAGCTCAATCCCGAAAAGGAAAGATTTATCGCGCCTTACGAAAAGCGCGAGTTTTTGGGACTGAGTTACGATAAGGGTAGGTTTGATTTGTCCGATGCGACAATCGAAAAAACCAAGGGCAAAATCCGTCGCAAAGCGCGCGCACTCTATCGCTGGAAGCTCAAGACGGGAGCGGAATCCGACCGCGCCGTCAAAGCGTTTTTCAAGCGTTTTAACCGCAAGTTTTATTGCGCCGACGACGCAGGCGAGCTTACCTGGGCGCGGTGGTTTTTTCCCGTTCTGACCTGCGACACGGGATTAAAACAAATCGACGATTATTTGCTCGAATATGCCCGATATCTGACGACGGGTCGCTTTAATAAGCGTAATTACACAGCTTTACCCTACGACAAAGCCAAACAATCGGGGTTTACGCCCCTTGTCCGTGAGTATTGGAAATTTGTAAAAAACCGAGATAAAAACAGCGGCTGAGATTCCTCGAACTCGCGCGTTACAAAGCGTTGCCGCTTTGGACAGCGCAATGCGCTGTCTCGCGTTTTCGGTAAAAACGCACGCGCTCGTGAATACCGTCGCAAAAATGCTCTTGCAAGCAAGCATTTTTGCTCGGCATTGACGGAATGACTTCAATCGGTGGAGATTCCTCGTCGAGCCTCATTACATTCGGCTCTCGCTCGGAATGACATTACATTAACCAAATTGCATTGGGTAATACTAAGGCTTAGTCTTTGTCAGTGAAGTTTTTACTCTTTTGTCATTTCGAACGCGTAGCGGAGAAATCTCCACCTTATAAAAGTAAGAAAAGTTGAAATTCCTTATCGCAAATAAATTTGTCCGTTCGGAATGTAACATTCATTGCGGGTTCGAAATTATTTCGCTTTGAAAACGTTGACTTATTTATAAATAAGGGTATATAATTAAGGTAACGAAAAACAGATAAGGAAGGTAAAAAAATGTACAGATTTCTGAGATTCCCCGGATTCAAATCGAAGGCGTTGACGCTCAGCTACGACGACGGCGTAAAGTTCGACAGGCGCTTGATGGAAATACTTAACGAATACGGGCTTAAATGCACGTTTAACATCAATTCCGAGCTTTTTGCCGAAAAGGAAGGCGAGTGGCGGCTCACCGAAAAAGCGGCGTACGAGCTGTACGCAAACAGCGGGCACGAGGTTGCCGTACACGGCGCACGGCACTTATCGCTCACCGAGGTGTCGGACACGGCTGCTTTGCGCGAGGTTCTTACCGACAGAGAAAAGCTCGAAAAGCTGTTCGGGCGGATAATTACGGGCATGGCGTACGCAAACGGCAAATGCAGCGAGCACATCGCCGATTTGCTTGCCAAGTGCGGCATAAAGTATGCTCGTACCACGGTATCCACCGAAAGGTTCGACATTCCGCAGAATTGGTTGCTCATGCCCGCAACGTGTCACCACAGCAATCCGCGGCTTAACGAGCTGACCGACAAGTTTTTATCGGACGAGAAAGGCCCGTATTTTTGGTCGAATCCGTCCCGCCTGTTTTATCTTTGGGGACACAGCTACGAATTCAACAACGCCGACAATTGGAACGTAATCGAAGATTTCGCGAAAAAGACGGGTAAACGCGACGACGTTTACTACGCTACGAACGGCGAAATATACGACTACGTAAAAGCTTACGACAGCCTTATTTCGTCTGCGGACGGCAGTCTTATTCACAACCCCACCACCATCGACGTGTATATCGACTATTACGGTAAAGACGTTATGATCGGCGCGGGTCAGACCGTAAGCCTAAAATAGAAAAGTCAACCGCGGAAAAAACCGACGAAAATCATTCGTCGGTTTTTATTATGAAAAAATTTAAAAAAGTAACTGTTAATTGATTGACATTTTTTTACATATAGTGTAAAATAGTGTAAAATTAGTTACGGAGTAATAAAGAAATGGAAACGATAACGGACATCGTAACGATAACGGAGTTGTCAAGACTGACGAAAAAAAGTCGACCTACGGTATACAAGTGGATTGCTCTTTACGAAAGCGGAAATAAGAGCGAGCTGCCCGGAGTTGTCGCAGAACTTTTTGATTTGATTGTCGGACATGCGAGCAAGAGCGAAATTTACCGGTTTTGCGAAGATGCATTTATCGACGTCAAGGAGAAGGAAGAACTGAGAGAGATTTACGAGTTGATTCGAAAAAACAAGGATAAATTGGATTTGAATAATCTTAAAAATATAATAACGGAGGAAATAAACAAATGAACGGGGAAAACATCGATACGGTTGATACGTTTGTAAAGCAGAGCAAAAAAAATCTCGAAATGGCGGTGGCGGTTAAGCTTTACCGCTATCAATGCGAGCTTAACAGAGTCGAAGAGGAAATTGAAGAGAATAAGCCTATTCCAACTTACAGCGACAACAAGGTCAAGCGCGCGATTATAGACGGCACGGTAAACGCTTACCGTCGGGATAAGACGCAAAAATTAAGCAAAAAGAAAAAAGCTTGTTTGGATAAAATCGTAGCGTTTAAGGATAAATGCAAAAATGAAGGATTGGAGACGGGCGAGGTTTCCGAGGAAAGTCTGAGACGGCTTTTCGAGAGTGCGTTTAAAGGCGATATTTACGGATTGCAAAAACATTGTTTTGCTATGATACTGTGCTTTGAGGACGAATCCGAAAACGACAGATTTCTTTTCGGCAACGATACACTCTTCGACGTTTCGCGTATTCTTTTCGGCGATGCGTTTCGTTTATCGAATATAAAGGAAGAGTTATACGACAATTTCAAAGAGTTATCGTCGGATGGCTTCTGGCAGAGGAACAAGTATTTCTTTATCGGAACGGGGATTTCCCTTGCTTTGGTCGCCGTGTTAACGCCGCTGACCCTTGGCATGGCGGCGGCAAGCTCGGCGGTGGTTACGAGCTGTCTTGCACAAATCGGACACTGTGCGCCGGGAATTATAGGCACGGGTATAGCCGCGGTTACGGGAATGGCGGTTATGGGAACGGCTGTTATCGGCGGAGGCTTGCTTGCCGGCTTGGGGATAAGCGAGCTTATCGAAAGCAAGAAAACGAAAGAGGCTTTCCGCTCGCTTAAGCCGCAGGATCTTGCGGCGCTGCTTGCGATAAAAGCGACGCTTATGGGACGAATAATGCCCGATACGAATAAAGAAAAATATAAAGAAGAATTGGACGGATGTCTCAGGTGGTTAAATGATTTTCGTGCCGACGCCGAATATATGCTTATTGTGGAAAAGAACGACGCGGAGAACAGCAAAAAGAAAATCGATATCTGCAACCGTTTTGTAAACCGTTTGGCATCGATTGCCGGTATCTAGGGGAGTAGAATTAAGACAAAACAGTCTTAATTCCCGAACACGACTGTGGCGACGGTGTCGGGCATAAGTTCTACGTACCAGAATTTGCCGCGGAAATTAAGCTGGACTTGCTTTTTGTTTTTGGCGGGGTTTATGAGGACGAACACGGTCGTGCCGTCGGGATTTTTGATTGCCGTGGCGGTAAGGAGCGGAGTGTTATCGGGGTATGCCGCCATGCACGGGAAGTTGTCGAGGATTCGGGTATCGAGAATTTGCGCATTTTTTTGGACAAAGGGTGCGAAGTGTTTAAAAGCGCGGTACTGACCGGAGTAGCTTAGTTCGTGCGTTTCGCGGTTGAGCGTGACGAGACCGCCGCAGAAGAAGGGACCTACGTTGGGACCGCCCGCTTCGTCGAGCATGAGATTCCAGCCGGTAAAGGATTTGTAGCCGCAACTCAGCGCGAGTGCAATCATTTTCGACCACTTGCACCAGTCGGTGTCGTAATTGTCGTAAAGGCGCGGACCGCCCTCGGTAAAGTGGACGGGAAGCTCGGGGAATTTTTCGGTCAGCGGTTTAATTGCCTCCATTGCCGAATCGTAATAGTGAAAGGCGATGCCGTCCGCCGCTTTTAATAGGTCGGGATATTCATTTAATTGCCAGAGTATGCGCTTGTAGCCGTTAAACGAGTGGTCGTACAGCCAGATTTTCGTATCGAGCTTTTCTTTTTCGAGAATGGGTTTGAGCTTTAAGACAAACTCGGCTTCGTCGTCGTGCGACCAAACGCAGGCGATACTTACGCCCTTGTGGTGAACTTCGGGTTCGTTCTGGGGCGTCAGGGCGTAGATATCTATTCCCTCGTCTTTGTAGGCTTTTAAAAACTTTGCGTAATAGCGAGCGAAACACTCGAGATATTTGGCGCGCATATAGCCCGCCGAGACCGAACCGCCGCATTTCATCCAGGCGGGCGGCGACCAGGGCGAAGAGAAAAACGTCAGATCGGGGCGCACGGCTTTGACCTTTTTAATCATAGGCAGAATATACTCGCGGTCGCGCTCTATGGAAAAATGCTTTAACTCCTCGTCGGTTTCGCCGTCGGGCATATCGTCGTAGGTGTAAATGTCTTTCGAGTAGTCGCTGACTCCCACGGTCAATCGCGCAACCGAGAGGTTAAGTCCCTTGTCGGTGTAAATATCGGTCAAGAGTGCGTCGCGCTCGTTGTTCGTCATGATACTCAGGTTATAGCACGAGCTGCCCGTAAGCGCTACGCCGAAGCCCATAAAACCGCTGTTCACGGGTTCGCCCGTAATTACCTCTAAGGGCGCTTCGAGCTTGCCGCACGCGGGCGTAATTTCGGTTTTTAGAAAAAATCCGTAATTGTTTGTCGAATAAACAGTCGCTTTCATTAAAGTTACCTCCTGTGTTTTTCATTATAGCCCTAATGAGAAAATCGGAAAAGGAATAAACAGTCATAAATTTGTAAATACGCGTCAAAAACTTGACTACTTTACCGACTTTTGTGTAAAATAGCTTTATGATAACGAATAAGAACGAAACGACGGTAAGCGGAATATACGTTTTGCGGCAAAGCTGGCAGAAAAACGAACGGTATTATTACCGTGACAGCGCGAGGCCCAATTACGGTTTGATGTACGTAATAAGCGGCGAAATCGAATATACTTGCCATTCGGGGAAAGTTACGGTTATGCCCGGACAGGTTGCGTATTTACCGAAAAATAAAAAATATACCGCGGCGTTTAAGAAGAACACTGCGGATATTCTGATAAATTTCGATGCGCAAGGCGGTTTTTCGGATGCCGATATAGGGTTTTTTACGCTCGGCGGCGAAAAGACAATAGAGCTTTTCGAGCGGACGGAAAAGTGCGGCGCGGGCGACGTGCTTAAATTAAAGTCGCTGTTTTATGCGATTTTGTCCGAGCTGACAGAAAACGGCGGCGACGGCTTTACCGCGGAAATAAACAAGCTGACCGAAACCGACGAGATTTTCGGCATGAGCGAAATCGACTTGGCAAAGCATATTGCGTTCAGTCCGTCCACCTTCCGTCGGCGTTTTACGGAGAAGATGGGCATGACCTTGAGCGAATACAGGAGCGCGGCGCGGCTCGATAAAGCCAAGCGTTATCTGTCATTTATGACCATAGGGGAAATAGCGGACAGGCTGGGTTTTTACGACCGCTCGCACTTCAATAAATTTTTTACCGCGGCGACGGGCGAATCTCCGTCGGGATATATAAAAACAATACGCAAGGCGTAAGTTAATTCTTCTTTCCGTAGATACTGCGCCAGGCTCTGGGAGAGTGACCCGTGTCCGACTTAAAGATCTTGCAAAAGTACGCCGCGTCCAGAAATCCCACGCTTGTCATGATTTCGCTTACGGGCAGGTCTGTGTTTTCGAGCAGAGATTTGGCGCGTTCGAGCTTTAGCATATTGACGTATTTTAAGGGCGGAATGCCTACGCGCTCGCGGAATTTGCGCGCAAAGTAGTTTGGGCTTAAGGCAACTGCGGCGGCAAGCTCGTTCAGCGTAAAATTCTCGTTCAGGGTTTCTCTTATCACGTCGACGGCTTTGTCGATGGCGTCGGCGGATTTCTGCGTGCTTACGGCATTGCCTAAGTTGAGATAATAAGAAACGAGTATCGCTACGCTGCCTGCGGTTGCCGCGTCCGAGGCGGGGCTGTCCACCGACGATTGGGTGAGTACGGACTTGAACAGCGCGGTCACGTATTTTGAGTCGGCAACGGTTATTTTCACGGGCAGGGTTACTGCGGAAAACTCGCGGTCGCCGTTTACCGTCATGTCGAAGTGAAACCAATATTTTGTCGCGTGGTTTAAGGGCGTCAGGCGGTAAGAAAGAGTTTTGCCCGCGGGGATGAGCGACATTTCGCCTGCACGGACGACGGTTTTCGCTCCGTCGTACTCGATTTCTATTTCGCCGTCGGTGACGTAGTAAATCCTGGACGTGCCGCACGCAACGTCGTTTGCCCGCCAGGTTTGCTTTAAGTTTGTAAAGTCGCCGTAATAATAAGTTATTTTCGTTTCTTTGAAAACCGCCATGATAAACACCTCTGAAGGGATTATACAGCCGCAAAACATATTTGTAAATAATACAATAAAAAATAACAATTTTTTGGAAATAAAATCATATCGGTATTAAAAGCAATAAAGTTAAAATAGAAGCATAATAAACGCAAGGAGATTTTATTATGGGAAGACATGAAGAGGTTATGAAACGCACCGAAGGCTTCCGCCGCGACCGTTTCGGAATGTTTATTCACTGGGGACTGTACTCGGTTTTTGCCGAGCACGAGTGGCACAAAAGCCGCAAGGAGATGACCACGGAGGATTACGATAAGTTTATAGACGGCTTTACCGCCGAAAATTACGATCCCGTCAAGTGGGCGAAATTAGCCAAGCACGCGGGAATGAAGTACGCAATACTCACGGCAAAGCATCACGAGGGCTTTTGTCTGTTCGACAGCAAGCTGACCGACTACAAGTCCACAAATTCGCCGGCGCGCCGCGATCTTGTGCGCGAGTTCCTGGACGCGTTCCGTGCCGAAGGGATAAAGGTGGGACTTTACTATTCGCTGCTCGATTGGCACCACCCCGATTATCCGCATTTCGGCGACGAGCACCACCCCATGCGCAACAATCCCGAGTGCAAGAACGACAACCGCGATTTTTCCAAGTATATCGAATACATGCACGGTCAGGTCAAAGAACTGCTCACAAACTACGGCAAGCTCGACTATATGTGGTTCGACTTTTCGTACGGCGAAATGAGCGGCGAGAAGTGGGGAGCGACCGAGCTTTACACTATGATAAAGAAGCTTCAGCCTCATATCGTTATAGACAGCAGGTTGGGCGGTTACAACGGCAACCTCGACACTTCGCCCGATTACTCGGGTGATTTCCTGGGACCCGAGCAGTGCGTGCCGTCGGGCGGCATGAAGGACGCGTTAGGCAGATCCGTGCCGTGGGAGCTTTGTCTCACCACGCAGGAAAGCTCCTGGGGTTACCGCCGCGCCAACGATAAATTCATGACGCCGCGCGATATTGCCTATACGCTCGTCGACTGCGTGAGCAAAAACGGCAACCTCTTACTAAACGTAGGACCTACTGCGAAAGGCGAGTTCCCGCAAGAAGTTATCGATTCGTTTACCGAATTCGGCGACTGGATGAAACGCAACGGCGAGAGTATTTACGGCTGCGGAGCGGTGGACGCGCCTACGCCCGAATGGGGACGGCTTACGGGCGACGGCAAAAACGTTTACTGCCACTTCTTCGATAAGACCGGCTACTGCGTGCCCGTTAATGGTATAAAAGCCGAGGACGTAAAGTACGCGCTCATGCTTGACGACAATTCCGCCGTCTACGTCAACGATTTTTGGAATATAGGATCTCTCAACGGGCAGGAAGTAAATATTCCCTTCAGGTGCGCGTCCTTGCCCGACAAAATAGACACCGTCGTAAAACTTGTGTTGAAGTAAAATTTATATAACATTAAAGGTATAGCGAGAGCGGGATTTATTCCCGCTCTTTTGTATTTGAAAAAGGGAAAGATTCGAAACATATTGAGGTTGTGGAAAACCTACAACCGAAAACAAAAAAATTTAAAGTAATTGCATGAAAAGGCTTGACAAACGCGGGGGGCGAGGTGCCAACCTAAATTGAACACTTAAATTGTGGTTTTTTCCTTAAAATAGGCATTGTAAACACAATATATAGTGTCTACACAAACACTTGCACTTTGAAGGTTTTTATTTCACCGTGCCTATCGTCATATCCGAGCGGTTTTCGTCCTTTTGCGCTTGTTTCATAATCGTATGTATATTCTATAAAAAGAAAGCCCCGCTCGGATAAGCTCCGTTCGGGGTTTTCAGATTTTTTGGGACGTCCACGCTCTGGTGTTATTGGTGGTGTGTCATTTGTGTATTTCAGATACAATTCGATTATGTTATCTTTTATTATGGCTTTTTCAACGAGCATTTCTATCATGGCTTGTGTCGGCTGTGATAAAGCAGTTTTAATATACTTAGCTACGTCGCTTTTGTTTATTGGTTTTATTTCCTTTGTCCGTTCCTTAGCGATTATTTCTTTTAATTCGGTTTTTCGCATTTCAAGCTCATTAAGTCGCGTTCTGGTTGTTTCGGTCAACAAACCCGCCTCGATAGCGGCAACGAGATTAGACAATGATTTTTCAACATTAGTCAAGTCTTTTTCGGCAAGCCGTAAAGCGGTCAAGTCATTTAGTTTGCTATTGTAGCTTTCTAAAATTTTATCAAGTAGGAATGTGAAATTATCTTCGGAAAGTAACATTTGCTGTATTGTTTTTATTATGGCTTGCTCCAAAACGTCCTTTTTAACTGTTCGGCTTTGCGGGCAAAAGTCTAATTTGTGGCATCTATAATAGCGGTTGACTTTGCCGGATTTTGATGTTCCCGTAAATGAAGTCATACGTTTACCACAATAGCCGCAGTATATCCGACCTTTCAAAAGATAGTGAATATTATGTTTAGGCTGTTTTCCGTATTTGTTAGCGTCTATACGTTTTTTAACTACATTGTAGAGTTCAATGGGGATAATAGGGGGATATATCTTGTCGTATGCCATACCGTTTACGCGATATATGCCCGTGTATTTCTCTTGGCGTAAAATGCTATATATTGTGTCGCGCTGAAAAACTTTGCCGCGATTGCGTATTCCACGAACCGCAAAATCTCGCGCTATGTCGATGGCTTTTTTACCGCTGGCGTATTCGGTAAAGATTTCTTTGACTATGGGCGCCTCATCTTCGTTTAATATAACCTTTTTAGCGATGGGGGTTTGTTTGCCGTTTTCTTCTATATATATTGTTTTAAGAGACCAACCGTAATTGATAATGCCGCCGATGAAATTTCCTTTTAAGCGTGTTTCATTCATGCCGCGCTTTGTCTTTTGTGAAAGCTCCTCGGAATAGTATTGATTCATGCCCTCTAAAAGACTTTCAAGCAAAATACCTTCGGGGGAGTCTGGAATATTCTCCATGACGGACAGAATTTTAATGCCGTTGTCTTTCAAGTGCTTACGGTGTATTGCCATTTCATATTTATTACGTGAAAAACGGTCGAGCCTATAAACAAGCACATAATCCCATTCTTTTCTGTCGCTGTCTTTTAACATTTGCTGAAATTGCGGGCGATTGTCATTTGTGCCCGTCATAGCTTTATCTTCATAGGTAGCGACAATTTCAATATCATTTCGAGCGGCGAAATCTTCAATTACACGAAATTGTCCGTCGATTGATTGTTCATCTTGGCGATCACATGAGTATCTGCCGTACTTAGCTGCTTTTTTCATTTGCTTTTACCTCTCTCATTTTAATAGTGTAATAGTCTTGTAAACTCTCTAATATTGCAAAATATTCGTCCGAAAGCGGCTCGGATATTGATATAATTTCCTTGCCTTCGTCGCGCAAAGTTTTTATATACTTGTATAATTCATTATTATTGCGCGATAACTTATCTAAGCGGTAAACAATTATTGTTTCCCATTTGTCGCGGCTGTCGTTCATAGCTGTAAATGCGGGGCGGTTAAAATTCAATCCCGAAAAGCCGTTGTCTGAAAATTCCGTAACGACATTAAAACCGTGTGCGCTGGCATATTCGCGGCAAACTTTAAGCTGTGCGATTGTTGCTTGCTCGTGGGGGCTTGCGCTCCGTGCATAAATAACTGCTTTTTTCATGTTTATTTCTCCTTGTTAAATAAATTGTTTTTTTAATAATGATAATTGAAAAAGGGGATAGAGTGTTAGAAACTCTACCCTCAAAGTTTGCAAATAAATATATAGAATTTACTTGCGTTATCCAAAAAAACCAAAACTCATATAAAAGCCTCCTTTGTCGAACTCTCTCTTTCGACAACCGAAGAAACAGCGGGAAAAGGCGGCGCAGTCAAGAACATATTGGATAATCAGTAGACAAAAAAGAATTATTATGTAATCGTAAAATCATTTAAGGTTTTAAGTCATAATTCTTTTTAATTGTCCCCTTGACAGCGACGCATTTTTCTGGTACGAAAAAAAATCGAAAGAGAGAGTATGAGTACAGCTCATTTTAGGTAGGCTTTTCTTTTTACTATTTTTACTATATTCTATATTGGGTTTTCTATATCCCCGTTTGCTAACAATTATCTGTATTTTCGTGTATAGTAAGAAAAAAGCGAGGTGCTGTTATGCAAAAAGCGGTCAATGAAAAGATAACAGAATTTAAGGTATGCGTAAATGGCACTTTGGATTTGCGCAAAATGCCGGAAGATATTTTAGGGGCGTTTTTAGAGGCTCTAATATCGGATATTAACGAGCAGATAAAGAATGAAAATAAAGAGCAATAAAAAATCGGGCTACGCAAGGTGGCCCGATAGTTTTTTATAAGCAAGAACACATTATATTATTTTTTATAAGGGTTGACAAAGTTCCGAACTCCATAAAGAATAGCAGATATGGTAGTACAGCTTTTTTGTTTTCAAAATAAGTGGGAGAAACGATAATTTTATCATTTTGCAATTCTAACAGAGCGGGGATTTTTTCACAAGAATTTATCCATGATATATTTTCTTTGATTTGCTCCATATCTACGATATTTTGCGAGTCCAAATATTCATCTAATTTTGATTTGCTTTGATTTTCTTCGTCTAATTTGTCAAGAGCTTTTGACAATTCAGCGTTGGTGTCAATTTCGTCAATGTGTGTAAAATATCTGGTAATATCGTCATTGACGTGCAATTTGCCATTTAATAAGTCGGATAAAATATTTATCCACGATAAGCGAGGAGTTTGTAATGTAGAAATAAAGCGTCTTATAATGGCTAATTCCGAAGGGGAAAGGACATGAGTTTGCAGATTTGATAAACATTCAGCAAGGAAATGGAAAGTTTGTAAAGTTTCTGCGGAGTAACATTCATGTGTTATAAATCGTTTCACATAGGCACGATAAACGGGACTACCTAAACGAGAAAAATCTATTTTAGGGGGGTCGAATTTAAGTTCATCTTCGTCGCAAAGCATTACGGGGAATGTTGATAAAAAAGACTCTTGCGGTCTTATTATTCGCACTAATTGATTAAACAGATACGGTTTAAGTTTTGCTATTAGAGCTTTTTTGATAAAGATTTTTTCTTTTTTAATTACAAAGTATTTTTTGCTAATTTTATTGATATTCTTTGCATTAAGCAAAGTATTGGCTATATCTTCGGCGCACATTTCAATACTATTTAAGTATAAAGCGTGTGGAGTGGGGTTTGAGATAAGGTAGCCCATAAGGGTCTGACAAATAAGCTCATAATATACGTCAGCTTGGGTGTAATCATCTTTCATCATTAGTGTACCTCACAATTTTAATTACATAAATTATAGAATGGCTTTTTAAGTTTTTGAGCATCGTTGATAGCAATTTGGGTGCCGCTCGATCTGTGCGCCGGAACATAATTTTTGTCGTGATATACAACGAGCTTATCACACATTTGTATCATTACATGATTGCGTTTGACATAAACTTTGTATCCGGCATTATGAGCCTCTGGGGGAAAGAAAGTATCTTCGTATAAAGTTAATAGGTAGTCTTTCATATCGTTGCGTATATACTCATGCTCAGCGCGCACATAAATTCGTTGTATGTGCGGATAGGTTTCTTTAAGTTCGGTAACAATCTTATAGCAAAAATCATTAAATGCACTATTGCTGCCGAAAAGAAACGTATCGGCGTTTTCATTGACTATCAATGATTTGATATAGTTATGAGTTTTATTTATTAGCTCATTGGTTACGGTGATTTTTTTATTGCCGATAAATGCGATAGTCATGTATGCCTCACAATGCGTCCTTAGTTTTTACAAACATATTATACTAAATTTTATAACGAAAATCAAGTAAATGCGTAGCGTACTATATATTTACAAATACATAGCACATAATATATGCGTAAATATATAACGCAACAATTTATGCAAAATTTCTATGTAGTGTATAATACACAAAAAAAGGACAGTAGGTAAATATATATGACAACTAATGATGCAGTAGCAAAAAGAATATTAAAGTTATTACAAGAAAAGGGGATAACGCTTTATCGGCTTGAACAAAAGTCGGGTGTTTATCACGGTGTAATGGATAGAATATTAAAAGGCAAGAATAAAACTATTGCCGCAGATACATTATTCAAACTTGCGCATGGATTTGATATGAGTATTATTGAGTTTTTGGATGACGAATTGTTTAAGTTTGAAGATTTGGATATAGGATAAAGTTGTAAAGAGAAAATAAAAGTAGGCGAGAGTACCCCGACGGGTACTCTTTTTTTATTAAGCGACAATATGCGACAAAGGTATGCAAAATAAGTCGATTATTATGTGGTATATTGTGCATATATGAGCTTGTTCAGTACACAGAAAGGAGCAAAAGCGCGGACATATATTAGGGTCATTGGATGTCATAAAAAAATTAAATAGCTGTTATAGCAGATGATTTACCGCAAGAACGAGCAAAAAGTTTGCGCACGCAGTAGCTAAACCGTAAGAGGGTTTTCTACTAACGCGCAATTTTTTTATCCCTCGATGGCGTTTAGCAAATTTACGCTGTCGGGGGCTTTTTCTATATACGGCTTTTCCGTAGCGTTGTCAACGAACGGGGAGCAATATGCGGATAAAGGTATATGACGGTTGGCAATATTTCAGCGTAGAAGTATCGGATGAATTTGCAGAGCAGTACGCAGAAATGGAACACGCGGCAGCACTTGTCGAACGTAAAGAAACGCGACGGCATCAGTCTTTGGAACGCTCAATCGAAAACGGGTTTGACGTAGCAGATCCGACGGCGAATGTAGAAAGACAAGTTGAGCAAAACGAGTTACGAGCAACGATAAAAAATGCGTTACATAAACTTACGGGCAAGCAACGTACCGTATTACTTAGCTATGTTTTTGGTGGATATTCTTTTAGGGAAATTGGGGAGCGCATGGGGATAAGTAAGGAAACGGCAAAGGAGCATTTTCAGTCTGCCGTAAAAAAAATGAAAAAATTTTTGAAAAACACCCCCTCAAATTAGGGTTTTCGTGGCTACTAAGTGAAGGGTATAAATGCCCTATCTTAAAAAAGGAGAGTGAACACATGACATTAAAGGAAATCAGAGAGGACTTGAAAGAAATACGGCACTACTATTTTCGCAAGGAAATTATGGATGCGGCTTTTCGATATGTCGGAAAGAATAACATAGTGGATAAAGTGAAAAGGTACAGTAACGCCGTAGAGTCCGCGCCGCCACGTTTGTACGATTTATATGTGAGTTTGTACACGCGCAATCTTACGCAAGAGGCTCTATCGGCGGAACTTGGCTATACGGCAGAATATATACAGATGCTGAATAAACAATTATTGCTGTTTTTGCAAAAACAATTAAAGGAGAGGAATTGAAAATGAAAGTGAAAATAGACAAAGTAATGAACGGTGTAACTAACGTATATCGCACGAAAAATTTTATCGTAAAACAAGTAATCGGCGTTCAGTATGACTGCAAAGAAAACAATGTAGTGTTCAGTCATGATACCTATTATAAGCGAACGCGGCAACGTGATAAGGAATACGAAATAGTGTTTTGCGAGCGTAAGAAAAAGGACGGAAAACGCTTGCCGACGACAATGTATGCACGTACTTATATTGATTAAAAACGCAAAAGCTCCGAGTAAAATCGGAGTTTTTATTTTGTGGAAAAGTTTTTGCGTTTTAATGTTTTTTTGGGAAAGTGCAAAGGTTTTTTGGGATTTGTTTTAGGCTGTGTTGCTGGTTTTTGTTTGCGAAAAAAACTATACTGCTCATGTATTCGGGCGGCGCAAACAAGCAAATTCCGATTAGTGCGGTTATTGCAAAGTAAGAGGTGGCCACCTACCGCAAATCGCACGAAACGTGTTGTTTCATAAGTAGGCGCCCAACGAGTACAAATTACAATTTAATATCGGGCAATCGAATTGCGGCGGAGAACGTCAGGGCAAGGGCTATTGTCCGAAAATCAAAAATCATTAAGGAGATTGGCTTTATGGCAAAGAAAAATCAAGCCACGGCAGAGCCGGTCGTTACGACCGAGCAAACGAACACCGAGCAACCGAATAAGTACAACGACGGGCGCTGGTCGATTCCGAGTAAACGTGCCAAAAGTTATGCCGCCGAGCGTAAAGCAAAGGTGCATCAGCACGGGCAAAAGGAAGGGCAAAAGTTGACGGACTACGAAGCGGGTATGCGCTCGGGCTACTTGCAGTGTCAGAATGACCACGCCGGACTGTACAAGTACAAAAAGGCTCTGGAAGAAGGACTGTCGAAGTCCGAGGCAAGACGTTTGTCGCGTATCAAAAAGCGCAAGGGCGACAACGGAGCGGCGTAAAAATCAAAAAGGAGAGTAAAAGAACTATGGCAAACAAAAACAGCAATCAAATTATGGTGGAACGCGAGACCTTTACGAAGAACGACCACACGTATTTTTCGTATTTTATCAAGGGTACGGTACGCGGTAAGGACGTGAAAGTGGCAATCGTACCGCCCGACAACGGCGGCTATGCGCTGTTGGATATTGTGTACGGCGACGCGATGGCGGCGGAACTCACGCTCAAACCCTACGAAATCAAAGACGAAAAGACGGGTAACGTAATCACGGGCAATAGCTACGGCGTTCGTACTGTGGATAAAGCTACGGGAGAAATCTTTGAATGTCCCGTCAAACCGTTCAGAAGCTCGGATAAGGCAATCCTCAATTTGCTTTTGAGATAAAACGCTTTATGAAGAAATTGATACTTGCGGTACTTATTATCGCGTTGGTGGTGCTAATCGGCACATGGCCGCTTACCTTTCTCGCAAAGATATTTGAGTGGCTGGGGTGCGGCATGAAATGGCTTGCCGACCTGCTCAATTTCTTCGGGTGGAACGGACTACTGTGATACGAAAAAAGCACTATTCAAGCGCAAGTTTGTTTAGTGCTTTTTATATCGCAAACAAAATCAAAATTAAAAAGGAGATATTATGAAAGTCTTAAAAACAATAGGCGACTGCTGCTTGGTGTTTTTATCGGTAGTGAGCGTATGCGTCATAATCGCTTTCGTGTATTATCACTATTTTGTACACGATATAACGATAGGCGTAAACAACATAAACGACCAAATTGCCGTTGACGTTCAGAAGGCAGACGAACTGTCGGAAGAACAGATTGACATTTACGAGGAGCGTTGGTTTATGGAAGCAAGCTACTATTCAAACGAGAAGGACAACGGCGTACAGTTGCAAGAGCTTAGGTACAACTACTTTACGAGCTATCACCTTACTGCGGCAGACTATCGCTCGACGGGTATGCAGTACCTTGGCGATTATAAGCATACGTCAATCGAGGTTGACAGCGCAGATGAAGCCGGACGCCATGTGTTCAATGAGTTTTATTATTACGATACGACGAACGGAATCTCATGGAACGGTTACGGCGGCAACGACGCCGGAATATCCACGACGCTCAACCGCAATCAAGCGTTTATTATCAAGATAGACAACCGACCTTATTCCATACAGCTTACGGGCGGTTACGATATTTACGGCGATAAGCGGTTTTTGGGTTTCTTATGGAAAACGGGCAAACAAGTTGTAGGGCATTACTATTACAGCTATCCGGAAGTGTTCGAGTGCGTGTTCAATGCGATTAAAAGCAATAATCAAGGGTACGGAGATTATTACATTACGGTGGATTTATCCGACTTTTTCACGGTCAAAGAGTATGACCCCGACAGCGGTAAGTTTAAGGATGACGACGTAACGGATATTATCAAAAACTACTCCGTGTTGAAATTTCATTATAACGAGAACGGCGCGAGAAATAGTACGCAGTCCATATTCGGGAGTATAGAGTGCAATCCGAAATACGACACGAGCGACGAAAAAGTGGATACGACGTATTGGCAAGAGCGCATAGTTTACAATCTGACCGCTAACGATTTGGATTTACGGTACAGCGAATTTTACGAAGGGAGCTTTGCAAGTTTGCCCATGTCAATGAAAGATACGTTTGCGAAGATGGGACGCGCCAAAGTAAATATAACGCTGGATTTGACGAACACAAACATTATCGGTTTCGATTTTAATGCTTTTGAAAATCTGGAAATAGACACCGTGCGTATAACGGGAACGCGGCGAACTTTCTATCTGTTGGAAAAGAGCCTATACAATACGAAATTATCGCGTTTAGAACATAGTGCAGAGATTACGTTAGACTTTGCCGACAAT
Source organism: uncultured Lachnospiraceae bacterium (assembly GCA_964494605.1). Taxonomy (GTDB): domain Bacteria; phylum Bacillota; class Clostridia; order Christensenellales; family Pumilibacteraceae; genus UBA10677. The sequence goes on along the minus strand of CAZBTB010000002.1, from coordinate 451 downwards.
GCGATAGACAGCGAGTACGCGGAGGTGGTGTTATGAAAAAGATAATCGGCATGGTGCTTTTATATATCGCCGCTTTTGCGATTATCGTAGCGGGTGTATTTTGCGGGATTCGACTGTATAAAGAGGTCAAGGCAGAAAGTTATGTCAACGGAAGCATTGACATTTCAAATCGTTTCTCGCAAGAGAGTTTTAATTATTCGTCAACGAGCGTTGTGTTTTATCATGACATATACGACGATACGGGCACTTACACGTTCGAGAAAGATTTGCTCAAAGTGGATAATTTCGACGGGTTGAAAAACCGCTATCAGCTTGTATTGAACGATTACATTTTGCTTGATACAAAGATAACGGCGGGCACGATATTTTCGACTGTGTGTATTGATTTTTACAATACGGACGGGGATATTGTTTGCTCGGCATCTATGGATATTTTCATAGAATTTCTATC
>CAZBTB010000001.1:0-20420 GCA_964494605.1 uncultured Lachnospiraceae bacterium | reverse complement strand
TCTTATACATCATACAGTCGTCGCAGAAATCCGTTCTGGAGAAAGTAACTTCTACGATACAGGGCATTTGAACTGAGTACGGTCTTCCCGTAAACTTGAGCGCGGCACGGCATGCCGCAGCGATTTTGGCATGAGCCTTGTCGATTTCGAGACAGACTGCGCAATTACGAACTGTAGCGGTTTTTACCACCGCCGACGGAATATCTCCGAGAAGCGCGGTTGCCTCGCTTACAGCCGCGGCGTCGCCCGTAATACCCACTACCGAGACGCCGTACGCACCGAAAAACGCGGCGGCAATCCCTATGTCGCCCATAACGACGTTGTTGAGTCTGTATTTCAGCCACGCGACGTCGTTGACCGTATAGGACAAAAACGCGTTTTCGGCACCGTTTCCGGCATGAGCGCCCACGAGCACGACTCCGTTCAGTTCGCCGCAAACTTCTGCCAGCCTATCAACGCTTATATTCTCGGCGACATCGGTTTTTCCTGTACGGAAGATTTCTCTGCCCTTGCCGTAAACGTCGCAGATATAAACTTTGTTTTCGCCTTTCGCCGCCAACGTCTCGGCGGCAACGTTTGCGTCGTTTACCATACATTCGATTGCGAAATTACTGCCCAGCCTAGCTGCGCTGCTTAATCCGCTCGCGCCCTCCTGGTACATCATAATCAAATACTTTTTCATTGTCTGCCTCCTTCGTCATAAAGCACCGAACGCCAATTCACCAACTTACGGAAAATTTCTTTCGTATGCGTAGGTCCGTGCTCTGCCGTATAATCCAGTCCGTTAAAAGCGGTTACTCGTTCGAAAAAGTCGATATGCTTTTTCAGCGTTTCCTTATCCAATCGATACGCATAAATCTCCAGCAAAAGATACACCGGCGACAGCATTTCCATTTCCACGCGGTTGCGCGGACTGTTGAAATCTCCCACTTCCAATCCGTCACGGCAGCTTTCGAGCAGTTCTATACTCCTTTCCAAAAATTCGCGCGGCCAAAACAATTCGCTGCGGTAATTGGGTTGGCTCCAGGTGTATGACGGATTAAACAAATAAGGCTCCCGATAATTCCGCTTCAGATCGGCAAAATGCTCGTAAAGCATCTTCAGGTACCGGATAATCTCAGGTGCGGCGTCCTTATAATAATTTTCGCAAAAGTGTTTTGCAAGCTGCTTTACGTCGGCGTTCAAATCCCACATGAGCCGACCGCGCACGTAATCTCTCAAGCACCCGAAGGGAAAGCCTCGGGCGGAATCGCCTTGGTCGAAAACGTAAACCGCGCCTATATTCTTAAACAATCGGTAAGACTCGGACAAATGTTCCCAATTATCGAGGTATATGAACGAGTCGTCGAAAATACTGTCGTATGTCCAGATAAACAATTCCGCGCCTATCGCCTGCCAACCCAAAAGCGCCCGTCGCGTAACTTTATTATGCTCTTCGTCGATAAGCGAATACGCCCAATCCGAGCCGAGCGGCGCGAGCATAACGCACACATGGTCATGCGCAATCACCGACGGGTCGACGGGAACAAACGCTCCGTCTGCTTCGACGACGGGCGGCAGAACGGTAGGTCCGTAACCGAACGTAACGATTTTCACGGTTTTTCCCGGGTGGTGCTTTTCGGTAAATTCGTTTACCGAATCGGCAACGGTATTGATAAAGCGCATCATAACGCCCGATTTGCCACCGTACTTTTCCGCCTCGGCTTTGCACCTCGGGCAATCGCAGAACGACCCGTTGTCCTCGTGCCCTATCATTACGTAAAGAACGTCGTATTTTCCGAAAAGCTTGGGCGTCAGTCTTTTGATAACCGATCGTTTCATTTCGGCAATCATATGCGGATTGGTTAAGCACAGCTGATTACCGTCGGGGCTGTACCAATCGCGGTGATTCGCAAAATGCTTAGCCTTGGGAATAAGCTCGAAAACAGAATGCGCCCAGGTGACCCAATATCTGTCGTTGCCGACGTTAAACCCAAGCCTGCGTTCGGTTATCGCATCGTAAGTGGACCACGACAAATCCCTCTTACGCGTTTCGATATCGGGTACTTTGACAATGGGAAGCGCAGGCAGAACCGCTTCGGTCAGACGCGGAATCTTATACTCGCCGTAATGGAAAAATTCACTGCCGAGAGTAACGTGCAGAAATTCGCAGGCGGCGTAGAACAAGCCGCAGCCGTTAGCCGTCAAGAACACGTCTCCGTCCGCTTCGGATATCCTGAACCCGTCCGATCCCAGCTCTTTTCGGTCGTATTTCGGCGCGCAATGTTTTGCTTTGCGCGTATCACCGATATGCAAAGCCGTGCCCGCGGTTTCGCAATCCGTAACAACGGCAGGCGCAGTACCGCAGCATTTTTCTATGACGTACTTCAATTCTTCGGCGGCGAGCACAGCATAACGGTCGGGGCTTTGGGGTAAAACAATGTCATACAGGCATTTGCCGTTTGCGATAAAATACTTTTCAAGCATAAGTCTATTTTTTTAACTGAATGCTCCAATCGTTGAGACATTTCATGACGCTGATTGTGTTGTGTTCGTCGAGATGCGTAATGGCGTTAAGCTCGCAATCCTCGCGGAAAACATCGATATAGTGCTGAATGTCGTTGGAAGTGAGCGACGTGCGGTAAAAAGTCATAAGAATGTAAATGGGCGAAAGTCGTTCGGCTTTAATGCGCTTAACCGCGTTCTCTCTTTCGGTTTCGTCCTCGATAGACGCGCAAGCCTCTATTGCCTTGTCGAAAATCTTTATACCGTTCAGCAGCCAATCCTTGGGCCAGTACTCCTCGGACGCTATAGCCGAATTGGTACGCACGTAGCTGGTCTGCTTATAGCTTTCGCCGCGCCCGATAAGATCGCGCTCGATAAGCTTATAGCGCGTACGCACAAGGTCGAAATACTCCTTGACATAGGGCGCGCCCGCCTTGTAGTAAGCCGTAATAAATTCGTCGATCAGCTTTTCAACGTCTGCGTCGACGTTCCATAAAAGCCGCGAGCGGACGTAATTGCTGAGCTCCCAGAACGGCATATTCATATGCGATGCGCCCTGATCGAAAATAAACTTTGCGCCGATCGCCTTATATGCGCGGTAATATTCCTGTACGTATGACCAGTGATCCATGAAATACATATGGTTGTCGAATACGACGTTATAGGTATAGATATAAAACTCGTCGCACACCGCCGGCCAACCCTCGAACATTTCCTTTGTCCTGGAGTTATGCTCTGCGTCGTACATACTGTGCGCCCAATCCGAACCCAAGGGCGCGAGCATTATGCCCACGTTTTCGTGCGCGATTACCGACGGATCGGCCGCTTGCCACTCGCCGTTTTCGTCGCGGACAACGGGCGCGGGTACGGTAGGCCCGTAAGCAAACGCCACGAGCTTGAGCGTTTTCTGCCCGTGGTAAGTCTCTTTCATCCACGGATTGAGCGCGTCTGCAAGCTTGTTCATAAAACGCATCATTACCGCCGACTGCGAACCGTAGGTATTGATTTCGGCAGTGCAGGTCGTACAATCGCAAAATCCCGAGTTATCCTCGTGCCCGACCTCGAGAAGAATGTTGTCCAGCCAGGTCGCATTGAGCACCCTTTCCTTGATGACGTCGATCATCTCGGCAATCATTCCTTCGTTCGTCAGACACAGCTGTGTCTGTCCGTTGTGCGAATACCAATCGGGATGATCGTCAATATACTTGGTTTTGGGTAAAAGCTGAAAGTACGTATGACACCAAGCTAACCAGTTTTTGCCGTGACCCTTTTCCAAGCCCAGTCTGTATTCGGTAACCGACGAAACGTGTTCGGTCAAGCCCAAAGCGCGGTTGTCAAAGTCCGGAATAACCGACAAATCGAAATCCTTTAAGTACGTCACACCGTTTGAGCGGTCGGGAACCGTTATCTCGTCGTTGGCGTAAAACCGGACTCCTAGGTTATAGCGCAAAAACCCGTACACTCCGTACATAACGCCGTAGTCCGAGCCGCCCGCTATAACTACGGTGTTGCCGAAACGCTTAATGACAAACCCGTCCTCTTTGTACTCTTCGCCTAAATTCAAACCCGTTCCGTTAAAGATCGTTGTGTTACCCAACGAGATGTATTTTTTCTGTTCGTCGAATACAAGTCCTTCGTCGGTAACGACGTTAAGCTCAGCTCCCGTCGAACGACGGAAAAACTCCCAAAGCTCCTCCTTCCCTTGTACGACAAGCGTATCGCTGCGAGCGGGCACTACCATTACGTAATCGGTTGCGCCGCTGTCGGACAGCACCACCGAGGTGTCGGCGGGAACGTACGGCTCTACGCCCTTTACTTCTTCGACCGTACTGTTTCCGCCGTCCCTTTTATCCGTACAGCCGACAGTCCCGAAAAGCGCAATGAGTAGCGCCAAAATTATCGCTAAAAATCTTTTTTTCATAATTCACCTTGTAAGCTTACCCATTAACGGCAGTAAACTTTATGCTCTTAACCCAAATTTCGTTATGACCTTGCCCGTTCTGATAGTTGTTTACCATAAATACGGTTGCACCGTGATCCGATGTGTTGACATTTTTCGATACAGTCGTCCAATCGCTCGGATCGGCGGCGTCGTATCCGCTTATAAACGTGGTTACACCCGAAGCATTCGGAATGTAGAAACCGCCGCCTGCCGTCTTACAACCGTTGCCCAATTTAAACACGAACTCGACTTGATATTTACCGCTGAGTGCGTTTTCGAAATTAAAGCACAAATAAGTTGAATTCGACCAATCCAGGTCACCGTACAAAGCACGCTTGCTTAAATCGAGCTTGTTGGACGCTTTGGTCCCTTGCGAAGAAATATAACCGCCCGGAATGTGATCCATGTCCTCGAAATCGAGCTCGAAGCTGCCGTCCGCGTTGTTTTGGATCTTAGTCGGCTCTTCGATATAAATCGCCTTTATCCAGAACTCGAACAAAGAATCGGCAGGGTCGTAGGGTCTGAAATGAACGTAATCGAGATTAACGTTATTATAGGTTAACCCTACGGTATAGGTATACGCCATCCAATCATCGGTACTTCCCGAAAACTCTCTGATGTAGTTTTGCGTAGCGTGATTCAAATGCACGCCGCAGTTATAATTGTGCGAATGGCTGTCGGTCTCTTCCTTCGTAAAGCCTGCATTCATACGCAGCACGAAGGTAATGACGTCGCCTTGCTTTAACGTCACGTTTTTGAACTTAATGTCCAATCCGCTGCCCGTTACTCCCGAAGCGTACAATACGTCCGTACCTGCAAAAGGACCGTCGTCGAGCGTAACGATTGCCAGGCTTCCGCCGCTCACGGCGTAAATCAAATCGGAGTCGGCGTTAAAGTCTGCCGTACCGTCCGATCTGACGTCTTCGGTCGTGGCGTAAATCTCGTCGACGTACAGCCTGTCTCCCGCTAAACCGTTCTTCTGGAACATAATCTGGAATGCGGTTATATCGTCGGTACTATTGAAGCTCGAAAGAGCAAGGTTAAGCGCATACGTAGTCCATTCGCCCACTTCCCCGACAGACGGCCACCATTCCAGAATTTCCGAAGTCTGTTCCTCGCCGTTTTTATGTCCGATAACGTTTACGATAAAACCTTTGTTGCTTTCGCGGTCAGGATTTTCGGTCATAAACAGCCTGAAGTAAACCGTGCCGCGGTAAGAAGCAAGAGAAATCGGCTCGAATAATTCGATCTTAAAGCCGTCGGAGCTGCCCGTGCCGCCCGTAGCCTTGCCCGTGCCTGCGGTAATGCGCGCCGCACCGCCGCTCGCACCGCCGAGAATCGCGGCTTCGTCGGCGTCCTCACCCGTCAGAACAACGTCTCTCGTACCGTTGGCGTTTGAGTAGTTAAGCGCGGTGGGATCGACCATAAGCGACTCGTAGTCCTTGCTGTCGAAGGTCAGATACTTGCGCACGCCGTATTTGCTTACCGTAAGCGACGGATCGGTAACGATACTCGCCTCGGGGCTGTTTACCGCGTAATTGCCTTGGGTGTTGTCACCCACCGCATATACGGTAAAGCGGAGTACGGCGGACGAAACGGAGCTTGCCGAAAGCGTAACCCTGCCGCCCGAGATATTGGCGTTTTCCACAGCCGCGAACTGTCCGTCGCCCGACTTAAACATGTAACCCGTAGCATTTGCGATTTCGTCAAACGCAACCGAGTCGTAAGTATTGTTTGCGCCCAAAGCTATTTTAAGCTCGGGAGCAGCAAGCACAGTAAACCCGAGCACGCCCGTGTCTGCGGCGGGAATATATAACGTAGCCTCGCCGCTTACGGTAGACAGATAATGCTCCGCCGATACCGTAACGGTGTGAGCGCCTGCCGTAAGCTCCAAAGCCGCAACGTCTACCGAATTACCCGTTTGCGCCGCGCCGCCGTCGACGGAGAACTTATACGTCTCCTCGGGCAGCGAATCGTTACTCGTCCAATTTATTACGCCCGATTTGTCGAACGTCAGCTCGGGCTGATTCCGCTCGACGAAATTAACTGTTACCGAGGGAAGATACAGCGTTTTCGAGCCGTCGTCATAGTAAGACGCAAAGCGCAGTCCTTCTACAGAAGACGCCGCCACCGAGTTTACGCCCGACGCTATCGGCTCGTAGTCTCCGCCGACTTTTTTCTCCACCGCCGCGTCGCCGTCCCAAATTACGTTTCCGCTCTCGTACGTAAGCGCGGGAGTATTCTGATCGGCAGTCGTCATTTCGAAAGTATAAGCATTGCTGTCCAACCATGCGCCGCCGCCCGTTGCCGTAACGGTTATCGTGTGCGCACCGGGCGCTAAGGGAAAGTCGACGCTGTTACCCGTTGCCGTAACGCTGTTGCCGTCCACGGTAACTTTATATCCCGTAGCGTTATCGTCTGCCGTCCACCGGATACCCGTGCCCGAATCGTTTACGCTTACGACGGGAGCTGTCAGCCTTGCAGTCACCGTAAGGCTGATGTTTTGCTCGTCCGAATTTATCGAAAACGTTTTGCTTGCGTTATTCCATCCGCCTACCGAATAGTACTTTACCGAATACACCGAGCCGACGGCGCCCGCCGAAAAGTCAATCCTATTGTCCTCGGGTGTCGTCTCGGGATTTTCGCCCACGCTGTAACGGATGTTATCGCCCGTAAAGACTACTGCGTTTCCGTCTTTTTCCGCAGACGCCGTCTTTTTATCGACTTTAAACTCGAATTTAACCTCTTTACCTTCGTGCTCGCCCGTCGCGACAACGGTCAGCGAATAGTCGCCTACCGACGTCGGAAAGGCAAAAACTCTTGCGTCGGCTGCAACGTCCGACCACTCGCCGTCGCCGAGCTTAATCTTATAGCCCGTCGCGCCTTCAACCTTCGTCCAGTAAATTCCGTCGTCGTTTGCCGTAATCTCGGGCGCGGCTAAAAACTCGCCGCTCGGTGTGTTGTCGGGAGTACACGCAGTTGCCGTGAGTGCAAACGCGAACACCGTGACGGCAAGTAACGCCGTCGAAAGCCAAAACCTTAACTTACTAATTCCCTTTTTCATTTTTCTATCCCCTTTTGATTATTGTACCGAAATAATGTAATCGCCGCTGTACACCGTATTGTAGCTCTTGTCCTCGCAGTAGAACTTGACGATGTATCTGCCCTTTAGCTTGGGCGTATACTCCTCGTCAAGAGTCATTACAGTGTAAACGTTGCGCGGATCAATGACGATAACGTACACAGTCAGCTTGGTTTCGACGTTATCGGTAGCCACGACCGCAGGCAACGGCAAAGCCTTGCCCGCCTCTGCGACCGAAGGCATTTCGCCGATCTCGAGAACGGGCGCAATGCGGTCGCGGACTTCCACGTTATACCTTTTAGTCGCAGTATTGCCCGACAAATCGGTTGCCTCGTATTCGAGGGTATAAGTTCCGTAATCGCTCATAAACAGCCGATGTCCGTCAAACACTCCGAAGCCGTCATCGAACGAGTAAACGGTTTTTCCTTGAGAAATCACGCGCACGGACAGCGAAGTTTTTATGTCGTACACGTCGGCGGCTACTGCGGCGCTGATGTCCAGATACTCGCCCAAGCCGACCTCGCCCGACGGTTCGTCGAACACCGTCACCGTGGGGCGGATAAAGTCGCCGTCCATGTCGCCGAGGCGCTGATTCTTGATTTGCTTTAACGACACGCCCGCGGCTTTTCCCTCCTCCGTGCCCTCTACCGAGAAATACAGATAAGCAAAGCCCGAGGGAAAATCGAAGTCTTTCGCCGTTCCCGCAACGTCGTCGTTGTAGTCTAACACCGTACCGTCCTTTTTCACGGTAAACACAAAATCGCTTACGACGTCGCCGTAGAACGACGCGGCTATCACGTAATACGCCGAACCGTTGACGGACAGATAACTCGTGCGCGAACCTTCTCCGCCCTTTATTACCGAAACCTCCAGCGCCTTATTTCGGTCGTAGCGGTCGACAAACGCGAACCTGACCTTGTCAAACGCATTGACCTCGGCGGGAACGGTAAACGTCATTCTGATTCCGTCGTGCACCGCCAACGGATTTATATATCCGACGGTCTCGTCGTCGCCGTCGAAATCGAACTCCAGCGACAGCGCGTTTTCTTTAACGGTGACTCCGTCCGATTTATCAAAGCGGTCTTTAATCTTGTCGCCGCTTAAAATATTCAACGAATACCGTTTGGTAACGGGCGTAGCATTCGCGCTTGCCGCCGCCGAATAGATTACGGTCACCGATTTACCGTCCGCTTCTCTCGGCGTCCAAACCGCGGGAGTGTTTCCCGTAAATTCGGCTATCTTCGTTCCGTCCGCTTTTTCGACGGTGATTTTGTTAAACGTGTCTATCTTCTGTTTCCACACCGTATATAAGTCGGCGGACACTGCAGGCAAAAGCAACGGTTTACCCGCTATTACCGAGCCGGGCAGCACCGTCTCATGCAAAAACGGCACGTCCGTCATTTCGACGTCAAGCGAGTAAACGTAAACCTTTTGCTGCCCGATAAAGTCCGTAACGGCGTACGTTACTTTATAAATGCCCGCGTTTTGCGGCGCGAAAGTCATGCCGTCTAGCGCAACGTTTTTGCCGTCGAACGCAACCTTTACGTCCACGGACTTGTCGCCGCTGCCGCCCGACGCCGTCATTTCGGGCAGCGTTACGGGCATATAAAGCGCTTTGGCGCTATCATAAAACGTCTCGTCCTCGAGTAATCCGTTAAGCTCGGGCGCTTCGGCTACTGCGGTCACCGTATATTCTTTATCCGAGTAGTTGCCGCTGCCGTCGGTCGCCGTATAAGTGACGGTATAATCACCCGTGACAGCGGGCGTAAAGCCGTCGCCCGTGCAAATCAAAACGTTGCCGCCGGGTGCTTTAACCGTTTTTTGTACCTCGATTTCGCCGTACATCTTATCTATCGAATACGCTTCGTAAAACGGGTAGAACTTACCTACGACGGCGTTCGGCGAAGCGACGCGACCGTTATCGCAGACGGTAAGCTCGGGCGCGGTTTTGTCCTGAATAAGCATGCCGTTCATTTTCTGTCCGTCAATAGCCAGAATCATGTAACTCGCGGTATCCTTTATTAAATTTCTCGCAGTAAAGGACATGCGCGCCTTTCCGCTCGGGAAACCCGACCACAGGTAATTTTTCATAATTCCCATATACGTCGGGTCGTCGAGGTCGACTACTTTGATCTGATTGAGCCGAGCGCGCGTAATGCCCTTGCCGCCGTCATCATCGTAGTCAAATCCGGGTACGTCCTGAGCATACGTCCCTTTGGCATAGTTATACACCACGTTATCGGGCCAATCCGAGCTGTTGGCCGTCCATAGAGTTAGCGCGGCGTTGTCGAAATAAAGCTTAACAGAGTTAGAATGTCCGCGTTTTACGCCCGCCATAGACGCATATACGCCCGTGCCGTGTCTTACGTCCGTAGAAACACTGCGCGATATCGTGTATCCGGTCGTCTCGCCGCTTTGGTTCGTTACCGCTTTTGCCGAGTACGCCGACGACTTATACTCTTCGACCGTATCGGTTTTTACCGTTACGAAAGTTATCGACTCGTATGCGACGTCGGTATAAGCGTAGCGGTACAGCGAAATCTCCATAAACACTCTCGGGTCGAGCGAGTCCTCGAGCCTGATAAGGAGCTGTTTCATCTCCGCCACGCCTCCGGTTTTCGGCGTAAACTGAACTTCGAGAAGCTGATCGCCCGCCGTAAGCTTCGTTACGTCTATAAGATTATTGTACGTAACCGTTCCTCCCTCGGGAGACTCCACATAAAGTCCGCCCACCGAGTCGGAGCTGAGATCGTTGACATATCCGGGCAAAGCGACGTTGGGCGTAAGATAAACGCCTTTCCCCGCGTCGAAATACGACTGCACCGTTCTTACCCCGCTCGACGCCACCGTCGCAACGTTATCGTTGCGCGACAGCGGTAACGCCGCCACGGACGCCACCAAGAGTAAAGCCAACATAAGCCATGACGTTTTTGTTTTCTTTTTTAACATTTCTTTCTCCTTATCCTTTAAGTCCGCCGATTGCGAGATTGCCCATGATTTTGTTTCTGAACACGCAGAATATAACTATAATCGGAACCATAACAACCACACAGCCCGTTATCTGCATGGGGATTGCACTGACGATCGAATCGGAGCTGTATCTGAACTGGAACAGTCCGTAAGCTATCGTGGGCATACTCGGAAGGTATACCATGGGAGTCATATAATCGTTCCACCTGCCGATAAAGCCCAGAATGAACAGCGCTACGTACGTCGTCTTTACCATAGGCAGCATAATCTGCAGCATTACTCTTAAGTGCGACGCGCCGTCCACGAATGCGGCGTCGCGGTAATCGTCGCTGATACTCTTAAACGTTGAAATCAGTATCAGAAAGTGAGACCCGCCCCAACCTGCGTGCGCCCAGATTATGCCCGCGAAATTGTCGTACAAATGCAAGCGTCTATACAGCAGAAGCGACGCGGCGAGCGAACCGACGAGGGGCAGAATCATGGTAACGATGGCAAACGAATGAAGAAACGTACCCATTTTACTGCGGTACTTGGCAACACCGTACGCAACGAGCGTCTGCATGACCAAGCCTGCCGCAACGCTTACCACCGAATAAATAAAGCCGTTGAACATAAGCTGCGGAACGTAAACGAACTTAATTCCCTCGGTCGCCGACGAAACGGTGACGTACATTTTGGAAAACACGTTTAAATAGTTTTCGAGTGTGAAATTCTCGGGCCAACCGAAACGGTTGAATCTGAACTCGAGTCTGTCTTTAAACGTCGTTACTATCATCCACGCCGAAGGAATAAGCAGCGACAGCACGTACAAAATGATTATTATGTAAAAGATGAGCGCAAACGGATTTTTAAGCAGGCGGAAATTCCCGAAAATGTTTTGCTTATGCTTGTTAGGCAAATCTATGTTGGTTTGCTTGTTCATTTCTAATCCTCCGTAGGTCCGACGTGTTCGAGCACGTACTTAAGAAGAAAAGTAAGCGGCGTAGCGACAACGGTAATGATCAGACCCACTGCCGCCGTATACGGGTAATCGGAATAAGTTGCGTTTTGCCCCATGACTTTAACGAAAAGATAGTACCCCGTCGTATACGTGTAAGTGGGCGCGGAATCCTTATAGAACGTGTACACGGGGCCGCCGCCCGTAAAAATAGATACGAAGCCGGTAAAAAGGAACACGCTGACAAGCGGATAAACGGTGGGAAGTATGACGTGCCAGAATTCGCCGAACATACCCACGCCGTCGATTTTCGCAGCGTCGAGCACACCGTCGGACGCTCGCGACATCGTGCCGAGATACAACACTATTCCGCCCGCAAACCCCGTCCACAGACTGTAACCGATAAGCATGGGAAAAGCGTACGGATATTCGTTTAATATAAGCGGAAAACTGTCCGCGTTAAACATTTTTTTGGCAATATAGGGCACGGCATATTCGCAGAAATACTTGTACATCAGCACCATTACGACCGACGAAATCATGCTGGGCAAAAAGAAGATAATCTTCAGCGCACCGCTGCCCGGCACTTTTTTGAGTACGAAATAGGCGCACAGCAAGCTTATGGGCATACTTAAGAAGGTTTCCATAAGATACAGATAAAGCGTGTTGAGCATACCCGTGCGGATAAGCGGTGAATTTGCTATATCCTCAAACACCAGCTTAAAGTTGTTAAAGCCAATAAAATAGAATTCCGCCTTCGCGCTGTCGTAGCTTTGGAACGCAAGCGTGAACGACTGAATATTGCCGCCGAAATAGAAAATGGCGGTATGTATAACGGGCAGAACGAACAAGCACGCAAGAAATATCAGTTCTTTTCTCCGTCTGCTGCCCTTCCATTTTACCTGAGTATTTCTTCTCATTGCTCTATCGCCCCGTAAGTTTCGGCATAATATCTGTTGTATCTGTTAACCGCAAGCTTATACATTCCTTCGAAGTAAGCTTCGGCTTTGCTCTTCCCCTCGAATTTATCGGTATTAAACCTGAAAAAACTGAACGGAATGGTCGTCCCTATAAGCGAGTTTTCACCCGAGCTTACGTTGCTTTCGAATCCCTGAGGATAATTGCCGTTATCCTTTAAGTACGGTGCGTTGTCGATTGCCATATCGGAAGAAAATACGTAACGGTCCTTATCGTCGGTATGAATGTCCCAAAGCATTTTTCCGAATGTCGACAGCGAATCGTACGTATCGTCGCTTATCTTATACCGATACGCAGACGCAGTTCCCGTAATACGGGTGAACAGCTCTAAAATCTCGTCCGTAAACATAAACCTGATAAACTTTTTGGCAATGGTTTCCTTAACGGGACTTACGTTGGCGTTGATAAACGTCGCCATGCTGACTGCAAGCAACGTGGTTTTTTGGGCTTTATCCGAAGTACGGAACACGGGCATAAGTCCGATACGGCGGTTCTCGCGCGAATATGCCGAGCTTGTTTTGCTCATGCGCGCAAAAGTATCGCTCGCTTCGTTCTCCCACCAGGTACCCTCTATAATCATTGCAACGCGGTCATCCGCCAGCACCGAAGTCAGAAACTCGTCCTGCGCCTCGATATGCGACTGAGTGGACTTAAACGCCTCGCCCGAATAGTAATCGGTATTGTTTATAAGGCGCTCCGCGATTTCGAGCGCTTTCAGCTTTCCGGGCAAACGTTGAGCCTCGTAAAAGTTTTTTCCGTCAAAAACGATTTTACTGCCGTCGGGCATGTCGTATTCGCCCTGAAGCTTCAAGCACATATACTGACTGTAGCCGTCGTCGTAATTGAAGAACATGTTGGTTACCATTGCGTTCATATACGCTGCGTACTGACCCGCAAACGTAACGGGAATATCGCCTCTCGAGAGTATCCTGTCGCACAACGCGAAAAACTCGGTTTCGTTTACGGGCAGTCCGTCGTCGAACGTGCCTTTTTCGCCGTCAAGTCCCGCCGATTTGTTGTCCGCACCCGTCCAGCCGCCGCCGTCTTTTATAAAGTATTGTTTTTCCTCGAACAAATCTATATCGTAGGACAGCACTCCGAAATACGCCTCGGAATACGGAAGATACAAAACAGATCCGCCTCGCGACAACACCGGGTCTATATTCAACTCCTTATAATAAGGCATAAGCTTATCCAATATGCTCTTATCCTCACCGAACTCGGTCAACGGTTCGTCGATAATACCGTCAAGCGGCTTTATCAGATTGCCCGAGGTAATTTCGCGGCGCGGCGTTTCAGTCAGAAACAAATCCTGCTCCAGAGTTGCGATAGTCGAAAACAAATTCCAACCCGTGATTTCGTCCTTTTGGTTGGTTACCCAAATCTGAACGCCCTTTTTACCCGGCTCGAACTCTTCTTCGGCAAACTTGTTTTCGAAAATCTTGACCGCCTCGTCCAGCCAAGCGTGCCCGTAACCGCCGTTGTAATTGGCTATGTAAAACTGCGTTTTGGTCGGGTCGACGGTTTTGCCGTTGTTTTTGCCGCCGTCGCATGCCGTAAAGGCAAAAACCAACATAAACGTCAAAAGCACGGACAGCGCTCTTTTCATACAATTTTTCGCTTTGATCATTTTCTTCTCCTAATGGGTTAACTCTTCTTTAAAAAGATGATTTTATTAAAGTAATTATATGATACCACCCCCCCCCGCGGAAAATCAATTACCTTTTTTAACACGTTTGTATGAAAATTTAACATTTATTATTTGCGAATCGTATTTTATATACTTTTCAAAACAAGAAAACGAGCTGTGTAAAACAACCCGTTTTTTGAGTAAAACAACCTTATTTTGACGTAAAACCCCTATTCTGACGCTAAACGCCGCAACCAACTATTTCAAATTAAAACATAAAAAACAATCTACGATATATCAAAATTTAAATTATCCGAACTCTTTAAGCACACGGTAAAACGTCGTAATATTGTAAAATCCGCACTTGGACGCGATTTCTTCCATCTTCATTCCCGTCTTTTTACGCTCGGCTATCATGTGTTTGGCGTTGGATATGCGTACGATATTGATATACGAGCGGATATTGATTTTCAATATATTGTTGAAAAAACGCGAAATCGTTACTTCGGAATATGAAAAATGCTTGGCAAGGTGTTTTAATCCTAGATCGTACAGGTGATAATTCTCGTGAATGTACTTGATAATTGCGTGCATTCTGTTATCGTCGTAATATTTCTCGGTAACGCCGTAACCCCTTATTATCGCAGATATAACCTCGCACGTAAGCGTCAGTCTGTCAAAGTCGTTGAGCGTGCGGCTGACGTAAGCCGAATAAGCATGCATCATAACTTCGGACAGTTCCTCGTTATAATCGCTTTTAAGCAAGAAATTCTGTATTCCCGCGCCTTTGAACATCTCGTAAAACGGCTTCATAAAACGCGCTCCGATTTGCATGCACAAAACGTTCGCCCATTTTTCCACCCCGTAAGAGTGAATCTCCAAGCTGTTTACGAAAAGCGCGTTGTTCTTTTTCAGCACTTGCTTAGTCCCGTTTACGGTAACCTCAACCTCGCCGCCCAGCACAAAATAAATTTCCGCCGACGCATGAAAATGCGCGGGAAAAATAGCCGCGGCGTATTGCTTTAAATTAAACGTATCGCCGTCGTCGTAAACCTTCTCGTAAAACCTGGTCGAATTGGTAAAGTCTCTTATAAACGTTTTCTGCTCTTGCGAATCCTGTTTCTGAGAACTGCTCATTTTTACCGCCCTGATAAATTTTCATACAAAACTATCGTTTTTCTCATTTTACATGAAAATAAATCAAAAGTCAATAAAATGTATTATAATAAAATCACTAAAACAATTAAGAGAGGTAATTTTTATGATCGATGACGACGACAACTATTACGACGTATCCGACCAACCGTTTGCGCGGATAAAAAACACGGGTAAGCCCACTTATAATAAGCCCGTTTTCATGCAAAAAGTAAAAATGCCCCCGACGAATCCGAATTTCATACAGGTGGGCATGGTCATGTACAGAGACAGCAACGAAGTAAAAGCTCTCTTCGTGCGTCGGACAAAAGAGCTTGAAGACGCGCAAAACCGGGCTTTTGATAACTTCTCGAAAGCCATGGCGCCTGTTATTTACGAGCGCTACGTTATGTGTCGGCGAGCCGAGGAGGATTACGAAAAATTTATCGCGGAGCAAACCGCCGAAAAGGACAAAAAAATCGAACGCCTGACAAAGAAATATCAACGCGAGGTCGAAAAAATCGAAGAGGACTACAAACGCAAAATCGAGTTCGTAAAAGACATGATGCTAAAAAGGCAAAAACCGTGAGCGTTTGCCGCTCTGTCGATTTAATTTCTTTCTACGTTTTTGCAATCGACGACTTCCAACGATTTTTTACAACGTTTCCCTACTTCGTCGGAGCTTTTGATTTTAACGCCCGACAGCCGTAAGCCGTCCGCATTCTTAAATAAAAGCAGCACTTGCTCCATGAGTTTCAAGTCGCCGTCGGGAACGGGATAAGTCGGGCTTTCGACCGACATATCGACGTTTTGCAAACGAATATCGGTAAGCGCAGTTCCCTCATCGGCAAGCACGACACTGCTTACCGTGGCGTCCGAACGGAAGTTTTCCACGGTGATGCCCGAAACGGGACTTCCGTTATTCGCGACGATTTCCAACGGACGCGCAACGTCATGCGCGAAAACGTTAGTGAACCGAACGTCGGAAACGGGCGTATGCCGATTGCAATACGACGACATAATATGAAGTCCCACTCCGCCGCGGGTTATAACGACGTCGGAAACGCCGACGTGCCTGATTGCACCGTAGCCTACGCCCAACCGAAAAACGCTGGACGACGAACCCAAAACGCAATTGGAAACCGAAATAAACTCACACGCTTTATTCTTATTCTTCAGTCGTTGAGCCGCACCGCGAATGGCAACGGCGTCGTCGCCCGTGTCGATAATACAGTCGGAAACCACGACGTGCGAGCAAGAGTCTATATCTATTCCGTCGGTATTTGCATAAGCGGGCGGATTGAAAACCGATATGCCGCGGATATGTACGAAATCGCAGCCGTGAAGAAAAAATCCCCAGCAAGTCGTGTTTCTAAGCTGTACGTCCCGAATCTTTACGTTATCGCACTCGATAAAGCAAACAGCCTGACCGGGGCGCAGTTTTGTTTTATCCTTTGAAAGCGCCAACCCGTCACGCCATATAAACGAATCGTATTTCTGCGGCTCATCGTAAAACGCTTCGCCGTTGCCGTCGATCACGCCGCTGCCCGTAAGCGCAACGTTATGCTGTTCGACGCACAAAATAAGGTGCTTTCCCCACCATTCCTCTGCCGCACTCGAAAAATTCTGCTCGTACTCGTCGAGCGCATTATAATCGTCCAAATCCTCGCTCGCCTTTAATACGCAGCCGTGCTGTAACTTTAGCTCCACATTGCTCTTAATTCGTATCGTGCCGCAACGGTATATTCCCGCGGGAACGGTTACGACTCCGCCGCCGTTATTAAAACAAGCGTCTATTGCGCGCTGAATCCCTTCGGACGCCAAAGTCCGCCCGTCTGCCGTCGCACCGTAATCGAGCACGTTATATTCCATAACTTTTCCACCTCGAAACAAAATATATTTCTCTGATAATTATTGTTTTTTCCGTTGTTTACAATATAATATTTTCGGCTTTTAATGTCAATAAATTGCCTGTTTTGCTCTCATTCCGAAAATTTTTCGAGCAATAAATTTTGCTTGCTTTTTCCTTCCACAAGTTGTATCATATTATCCGTGAGCAACCCATATTTCGAAATAGAACATAACGGTGATTTTGACAATATCGCCGAGATACTGAACGCAGACAACGAACCCAAGGCGTTTTTTCGGCGCAGGGCGTTCGCGCCTTTCCGCGTTGCCGACGACAAGGACGTAATGGGAGTTTTCGACGCCAAGAAAAGCAAACACTCCGAAGGAACTCTGTTCCAAGCTATGCTGCTCAGCGGAGTCGCTTTCGCCCTACTGATAGCAATGTCCGTGCTGTTTATCGTCACTGCCCGAACCCCCGAGGAGATTATCGGGTATACCGCAGTGTTTATTGCGACAGCGGCTTTCGGAGCGGTGTTTATTGTATGCGCCGTCTGCCACTTTTCCGAACACGCGTTTGTGAACTCGACGGACGAGCTGTTTATCCTTTACGACCGCGAAGGCGTGCCCTGCTCGGTAGAAATATCCGACAAGCGCGTTCGCGTTCTGTACAAGGACACGCTGTACGTTATCAAAAACAGCAAGGTCAAGCCCGTCGCAAACGAGCGCAAAATTTATTACGCGTACTTAAATATGTTTCCCCTTTCGACATTACACATGAGCCGTTACACCGATAATTCGGACAAAACCTCTTACGTCGCGCCCATGACCCCGTCGGTAACCTACCTGCCCGACGGTACAGTCCGCCTGTCGTTCGGTCCGTATAAAACTTTAACACTGGGCGACCACAGCACAAGCATACTCCGCGGCGCTCAGCACGTTCACTTCAGTAAGTACATTTTCGAAGTGAACGCCGATATGAAGCTTTCCGCCGTATACTCGGGAGCGCGGGAAAGCGTAACAAAAAGCTACCACGTCATGACCTACGCGCGCGTGACCGAACGCAGTGAACGCGCTATGGATAAATTAAACCGTATCGTCCGCAGCAACGAAAAACTTGCCGAAGTACTGAAGAATACTTCCATGCCGATATAAATTCGGTGGAGATATTGCTCAGGTCGCAATCATAGATTGCTCCCCGCTTTGGCTAAAAACAATTCACAGGATTGTTTTTACGGCACTGCCGTGCCGCCGCGTCGCGCTCGTCGGCTCACGCCTCGCTCGGAATGACATTATAGTATAAAAACGTCTCGGACAAATACTAAGCTTAGTATCAACCCGAGACGTTTATTCTATTTTGTCATTCCGAGCGAGCGGTTACGCGACGAGGAATCTCAACCGATTAAAATTAATTATATGTATTACTCTCTTGCCCCCAATTTACGTTTGGGGGATTTTTGTTATAAAATTTATATAAAAACTTACGCAAATTTCTTGACATTTAAAAATTTTGTGTTAAAATATATATAAAGATTGAAACAAAAGTGTAAACTAAGATAAGAGGTATGTGAATGAAAAAGAACATGTACAGTTTAATTCTTGCCGAGGACGTGGTGCGGGAAATAGACAGGTTGGCGGCGGCGGAGAATACGAACCGTTCGAATTTAGTCAACCAGATATTAGCCGACTACGTATCGGTAACGACGCCCGAAAAGATGATAACGGACGTGTTTAAGGAGATAACGAGGCTGTTTAAGGCTACGGAAGAATTGCCCGTAAGCTACGAAAGCCACGACAACACACTGTCGATAAAGAGCGCGCTAGCCTACCGTTACCGCCCGACTTTGCGTTACGAGGTGGAGCTGTACCGCACGAACGGCGGAAGCTTGGGGGAATTAAAGGTCAATTTCAGAACGCAATCGCCCGAGCTTCTCGGCAGTCTCACAGAGTTTTTCGGGCTGTGGGAAAAGCTCGAATCGCTGTACGTCATGCGGTTTTTCGGGGACGGACAAATCGAATACACGCTCGACGAGAACAAATGGACGCGCACGCTCAACCTGCCGCGCGAAACGCAATACGACAACAATGCGCTCAGCCGCGCGATAAGCGACTACGTAAAGGTTTTCGACAGACTGCTGAAAAAATATCTGTCGGACGGCTATAACAGCGTAAGAGAGCTTGAAAACGAATATATCGCCGCGCTCAATAACGGAATGCTGATAATCTAGCGTTTGGTAACCGCTATGAAACTTCGTTACTTTTGCTAGCGCGGCAAAAGTAACACAAAAACACGTCGGGGACACTTTCGACTGAAGTGCCCGGCTAGCAACATAGTTGCTTCGCCGCTTTGGCTAAAAACAATTCGCAGGATTGTTTTTACGGCACTACCGTGCCGCCACGTCGCGCCCGAACCCCCGCAACGAGCAAGGGCTTACGCCCCTGCACCCTAAAGGATATTAAATAATCTAACTCATTCTTCTCTTTTAATGGAGGTAACAATCATGGATGCAAACAAACTGACTAAAATGGCTGCCGAGGCAATCCGCTCGGCGCAGAACATCGCAATAGAAAACAACAACGTTCAGGTCACGCCCGAGCACGTATGCTATGCTCTTATCGACCAGGACAACGGACTTATAGGACAACTCTTGAAGAAAATGGGCAAGTCTCCCGACGCAATCTTATCCGAACTTGACAAGCTGATTCGCAAAATCCCCGCGGTTTCGGGCTCGGGACGCGAACCGGACAAAATCTACATCTCGCCCCTTCTCGACAAAATGCTGACCGCCGCAGAAAAGCTGGCGAGCGGCATGCACGACGAGTACGTTTCCGTCGAGCATATAATGCTGAGCGTGTTCGACTATGCCGACGAGGGAATCAAAGGCGTTTTCCGTGCGCACGGTATAACGAAAGACGCGTTTGTCGAGGAGCTCAAAAAAGTCAAAACCTCGCGCGTAACGTCCGACAACCCCGAGGATTCTTACGACGCACTGAGTAAATACGGCTTTGACTTAGTCGAGCGCGCAAAGCAGCAGAAGCTCGACCCCGTCATTGGCCGCGACGGCGAGATCCGCAACGTAATAAGAATCTTAAGCCGCAAGACCAAGAACAACCCCGTGCTCATAGGCGAACCGGGCGTGGGCAAAACCGCGATTGCCGAAGGACTTGCTCAACGTATAGTGCGCGGCGACGTTCCCGAAGGGCTCAAAGAAAAAACCATTTTCGCGCTCGATATGGGTGCGCTTATCGCAGGCGCAAAGTTTCGCGGCGAGTTTGAAGAACGCTTGAAAGCCGTCTTAAACGAGGTTAAAAAGAGCGACGGGCGAATAATCCTGTTTATCGACGAACTGCACACGATTGTCGGCGCGGGCAAGTCCGACGGAGCTATGGACGCGGGCAACCTCTTAAAACCGCTCTT